>CAZKUB010000215.1:0-7984 GCA_964555835.1 uncultured Thermoplasmatales archaeon | reverse complement strand
AAAAAACAAGGATGATAAAAATGGAAATATTAGAAAACAAACCTGGGAAAAAAATACTTTTACTTGGAAATGAAGCAATAACAAGAGGAGCGATAGAGGCAGGAGTAGATGTTGCAACAACATATCCTGGAACGCCCTCTTCAGAAATTGCAGATACTTTCTCACATATAGCAAAACATTTTACAAAACAAAACAAAGACCCGGGATACTATTTTGAATATTCCACAAATGAAAAAGTCGCACTTGAAGTTGCAGGAGCTGCAGCCATTTCGGGTCTTCGTGCTCTCACATGCATGAAACATGTAGGACTTAATGTTGCAAGTGACACTTTTATGACATATATGTATATAGGCTGTGTTGGAGGGCATATAATTATTACAGCAGATGACCCTTCTTGTCACTCATCACAAAACGAGCAAGACAATAGATACTACGCGCTTTTTGGCGGAGCACCAATGCTTGAGCCTTCAACGCCAAACGAGGCAAAAGAAATGACCCGTCTTGGCTTTGATATATCTGAAGAACTTAAATCCCCAATTCTTCTAAGGACAACCACCCGTCTTAACCACGTAAGAGGACCAATCGATCTCAAAGAAATGAAAAAACCTAGGAAGAAAGGTAAATTTGAAAAAAGCCCGATGTGGGTTACAACACCTGCAATAGCACGGGCTCGACATCCCGAACTTCTTAAAATGCTTGAAAAGGCAGAAAAAATATCAGAAAAATCACCATTTAACAAAATCATAAACATAGGAAAACCAAAAGAATGGGGTATTGTAACATCCGGTGTATCTTACAATTATGTAAAAGAAGTTGCAGAAGAATTAAAACTGAATGTAAGAATTTTAAAACTAGGGATGAGCCATCCTCTTCCAAGAAAGATGTGTGAAAAATTCATAAAATCCTGTAAAAACATAGTAGTCGTTGAAGAGTTAGAACCAATCCTTGAAAACCAATTCAAAACAATTATTTATGATTTAGGTGCTAATGTTAAAATAATAGGCAAATCAACAGGGGATTTTTCAAGGCTTTTTGAATACAATCCTGATATTATAGCAGATGCATTTTGTAAAATATTCAAAACTAGCAAGGTTTATAAAAAACCAAAAAAATCAGATATAGCTCTTCCAAGCAGGCCTCCTTCACTTTGCCCAGGATGTCCACATAGAGCAACATACTATGCTGCAAAAAAAGCACAGCCCAAAGATGTTATTTATCCCACAGATATCGGATGTTACACTCTGGGACGTGCAAAACCCCTTGAAATGGCAGATTTACTCCTTTGCATGGGCAGTAATGCAGGTACTGCTTGTGGTCTTGCAGTTGCAACTGATGAAAAAGTAATTAGTTTTATGGGAGATTCAACATTTTTTCATAGCGGCATCCCCCCAGTAGTAAATGCTGTCCATCATAATCATGATGTGGTAATTACTATTCTTGATAACCGTACAACAGCAATGACCGGTCATCAACCTCATCCTGGTACAGATTTTGATGGAATGGGCAGGCCGGCAAAAAAAATACTTGTAGAAGATGTTTGTAAAGGATGCGGAGTAGACCTTATTGAGATTACAGATCCCAACGATGTAAAAGAAACGACAAAAGCATTCAAAAGAGCCCTTGATTTCAAAGGCCCAGCCGTGGTTGTTAGTAAAGCCCCGTGTATACTTCTTGAAAACCGTGATAAAAGAAAAAGCGGCGAAAAAATACCTGTTTATCAGATAAGCCAAGAAGAATGCCGCAGGTGTAAAACATGCATCGGCAGGGTTGGCTGTCCTGCGGTTTATTAAGGTAAAGATGAAAGTATATTGATTGACGAGCAGCAGTGTAACGGCTGTGGAAATTGTGCAACGATTTGTCCTTTTGGCGCGATACATGTAAAGGAGGATAAATAAAATGAAAGAAAAAATAAGTATAGTTCTCACAGGAGTAGGCGGCCAAGGAGTAATTACTGCTGCAAACATACTTGGAAAAGCAGCAGTAAAAGCAGGTGTTAATGTATTTGTATCAGAGGTTCATGGCATGGCACAGCGCGGGGGAAGCGTAAACTGTACAGTAAGACTCGGTGATGTTTCAGGGCCTCTTGTTCCAAATGGCTCTGCAAAAGCGTTTCTTAGTATGGAGCCTTCTGAAGCATTACGCTACATTCAGTATACAAACAAAGATACAAAGATTATAACTGATGTAACACCAGTTATTCCATTTACTGTTTCAACGGGGGATGAAAAATACCCTGATGTTGATATAATTTTCAAAGAACTTGAAAAATATGCAAAGCCTTACAAAATTGATGCAACAAAACTTGCAAAAGAAGCAGGAGCTATTATTACAAAAAATGTTGTTTTACTCGGAGCCCTTTCAGGATCTGGAGTTCTACCATTTAAAAAAGAAATCTTGATAGACACAATACTTGAAAATGTTCCAAAGAAATATCAAAATATCAATAAAAAAGCATTTGAACTTGGATACAGCTCAATTAAAAACTAATCCTTGAATATTTTCTGCATCAGATGAACATCAAGGAGCGTTCCAAACTTTTTTCCTACTTCTCTATATATTCCAACATGTTCAAAACCAAATTTTTTATGAAGGGCAACACTGACAGTATTTCCCTCTGTAATCCTTGCAATCACGGTATGCAAACCGGCTTTTTTGCCCTCATCTAGTATGTAATTCATCAATTTTTTACCTATACCTTTTGCCCGGTACTCCTTTAAAACATAAAGAGAAATCTCTGCAGTATCAGAATATGCTTTTTTACCGTCGTATTTGCTAAGTGCAGCCCAACATACTATGCTCTCTTTTATTTCAGCAACAACTATAGGGTTTTTAGAGCCATGAGTATTAAACCATTTTTTCATGTCATTTATTGTTTTTTCTTCTGTGTCAAAAGTTGCAACGGTATTTAATACAGCATGGTTATAAATCTCAGTTATACCTGCTAAATCCTCTACATTAGCTGCTCTGATTTTAACCAAAACACTCTCACTTAAAAACGATATTGCAACCTCAATACTTATAATATATGGAATATATCATCCTCTTAAAAAGTGGTTTAAAGATTATGTTTTGCGTTGAATGCGGTGAAGAAAAAGAGATATACAAAAACGGAGTATGCCTTAATTGTTTTTTAAAAGAAAACAGATTCACTCACGGTCCTTCAGAGATAGATCTTCTATATTGTGCACATTGTACTGCTTACAAATACAAAAACACATGGACTTCGGATATTTTACATGACGTGTTAGTACGAACGATTAAAAACACTTTTCAAATAAGCCCCGAACTCAAAAAAGTAGATATAAACCCTGTATGTACTCAACAAGAGCCTAACATGGAATGCAAGATATACATCTCCGGTATGATTGGAATACAAGAAATAACCGAGGAAAATAATATTTTAGTTCATCTCAAAAAAACAGTCTGCGACGTATGCTCAAAACGCTTTGGAGGATATCATGAGGCAATAATACAGATTAGAGCAGATAAAAGAGATCTTACAAGCAAAGAGATAGATAATATTTTAATAATTGTAGAAAACCACGTGCAAAACATGCAAGCAAAAGGAAACAGATCGGTATTTATTACAGATTTTGAGGAAGAACATGGGGGAATAGACTTTTATATTAGTGATAATACAGCCGTGCAGGGGATCATAAAGAGAATACAACAAGAGCACGGCGGTAGTATAACACAATCCTCAAAAAACATGGGAATGAAAGACGGAAAACAAGTCTACCGGGTAACACATCTTCTTAGATTTTTTTCGATAAAAAAAGACGATTTTATAAAAATAGACGATGATTATTATCAGGTTAAAAGTCTACAGGCAAAAACAGTAAAACTAATCAATCTCTCAGAGTGGGAAGAAAGTTCAGTTGATATCAAAACAATTAGAAATGCAAACATACTTGGTGGCGAAGAAATATTGCAAGATATGATAGTAATAAGTCAAACAAAAAAAGAAATGCAGCTAATGGATGAAAAAACGTATAAGATACAAATAGTTAAAAAACCAAAAGAATTTGAGTATAAAAAGAAAAAAATAACCGTCTTTAAAAAAGATGATTTTTTGTTTTTAACTCCAAAATTACAAAAGTAATAAATAGGTAAATTTTATTAAACCCCACTATCGGGGAGATAAATATGGCTAAAACATCTATGAATTTAGAAGAAAATGTAGCAGGACTGCTTTGTTATTTAGGAACTTTTGTCACAGGCATTATTTTTTTCTTATTGGAAAAAGAAAATAAAACCGTAAAATTCCATGCAATGCAGTCGATAATAACATTTTTACCACTTTTAATCGTAGGGTATATTTTTCAAGGAATATTAGGTGTAACATATACGACAAGAACTTATTGGGGTGTCCCCGTAAGGACAGCAACATTGAGTATATTTTACTATGTTGGCGTTGTGGTTTATTTGATTGCGCTTGTCCTATGGATAGTTCTTATGTTTAAGGCATATAAAGGCGAAAAATTCAAACTACCAATAATTGGCGATATCGCAGAAAAACAAGCAAAATAATAAAAAAAACCTTCTTTTTTTTCTTTATTTTTTAAGCCTATCTTTTAAGAATATGTTTTGTATTATAAAATTGAAAAACTTATGACTCAAAACAAACTTATAAAAGAAAAACTAGATAAAATAGGTGCGAAAACAGGCGATAGAATATCTGTTGAGACAAAACGTGTTAAAAAAGAAGGCGTTTTAATGCCACATCATCAATTTAGCGATCCATATATAATCAATATAAAATTAGACAACGGATATAATATTGGTATTTCAGCAGATAAAAATACAAAAATAATTTTGGTTAAAAAAAATAAGACTTCGGTTAAAAAACCAAAAGAGATACCTTATGATAAATCAAAACCAACCATATCTGTTATTGGAACCGGTGGCACTATTGCTTGTTATGTAGATTACCGCACCGGTGCTGTTCATCCTGCAAGCTCTGCAAAAGACCTTGCTTTTTCTGTTCCTGAAGTATTTGATATTTGTAATTTTAAAACACAAGTTGCTTTTCAGATACTTAGTGAAAATATAGAAGTTTTGCACTGGAAAACTCTTGCAGGAGAAGTTGCAAAAGAACTAAACAGCGGAGCTGTTGGAGTAATTATCCCACATGGTACAGATACACTAGGATATACAGGAGCTGCTCTTTCTTTTATGTTACAAAACCTATCGGGCCCGGTTGTTCTTGTTGGTGCACAGAGGAGCAGTGACAGACCAAGTTCTGATGCGGCATTTAATCTGATTTCAGCTGTAGCGGTCGCTTCAAAAACAGATTTAGGGGAGGTAGTAGCAGTTATGCATGAAGAGATATCAGACAGTGTTAATGCAATTCATAGAGGTACAAAAGTCCGTAAGTTTCATACAAGCAGACGTGATGCATTCAAATCAGTAAATGATATACCGCTTGGTATTGTTGAAAAATCAGATGTTAAATTTAACAAAGAATACAGAAAAAAGTCGAAAGGAAAAGTAATAGTTGATGATAAAATAGAATCAGATGTTGCTATGATTTATTCATATCCGGGGTTAAAACCAAGTGATATTCCTGATAAAAAAGGAATAGTTTTTATTGGAACAGGTTTAGGACATGTTCCTAACAAGGTTATACCAAGGATAAAAGAACTGAGCAGTAAAGGAACAATATTTGCTATGACATCTCAGTGTTTATTCGGCCGGGTTAACATGAAAGTATATTCTACAGGCAGGGATCTTTTAAAGACAGGCATTATTCCCTGTGAAGATATGCTTCCTGAAACAGCATATGTCAAACTTATGTGGGCACTTGGTCATAGTAAAAAACATGGCGAAGTTGAAAAAATCATGAAAACAAATATTTCTGGTGAAATGACAGAGCGTACTCGAAGCGATGTATTCCTGTAAAAACTTGTGTTTTTTATGAGAGTAGCATTAAAATTTGCGTATAACGGGCAAAACTTTTCAGGATACGCAAGGCAGCCTGGTCTTAAAACAGTTGAAGGAGAAGTAATTAAGATACTTGTTAAACATGGTTTTATAGAAGATACAAAAGAAGCGGTCTTGCGCTCTGCAAGCAGAACAGATAAAGGTGTCTCTGCTCTTTGCAACGCTGTAGCGTTCAATACGTTCTCTATAAAAAAACAAGCCCTAAAAACATTATCAAAATATACAGATGATATTATTTTTTATGCATTATCTGAGGTGAAACCTGATTTTAACCCAAGACATGCAAAAACTAGGATTTATAGATATTATCTACGTAGCGTAAATCTTGATTTTGAAAAGCTGACAAAGACTCTTGCAGTTTTTACAGGGGAGCATGATTTTACAAACTTTGCAAGAGTTGAATATTTAAAAAACCCTGTTAGAAAAATAGAAAATATTGTTGTAGTAGAATCGGATGATTTTTTTATTATAGATTTTTATGCACCAAACTTTTTATGGAATCAGATAAGAAGAATTATTTCAGCTGTTCAAAAAGTAGGATTAGGTAAGATATCTAGGCAAGAAATTGTTAGGGGTCTTACTAATCCTGAGAAAAAGATTGATTTTAACATAGCACCGGCAGAGCCGCTTATTTTAAAGGACATATTTTATGATTTTGAGTTTGAATATGAACAAAAACTGTTTGAAAAGATAAATAATATCCAAAAGGAAGTAATAAGCAAGCTATAACTTTTTATTTTTTAGATTTAAACATCCTATATAAAAAATAGGCAAGACCGCCATAAATAACAACGCAACCAAAAATTAACATTGCTATTGCAGATGGTTCTAACATCATTTAAGCTCAGCCTCCATCTTTATTTTTGTTTTATGTAGTAATATTGCTACAATAGTAATACCTATCAACGGCAAAAGTCCTGCTGATAAGACAATCCATAAAGGATAAGCGGGGTAGGGTTTTTCTATGATATGATTTATAAGAGATATAACTAACAGCATAAATAGTATCACAGGCACTATGTATTTAATCAGATATTCCCACCACATGCCGATCTTTATCTCAGACGTTTTGTTTGCATGCTCTCTTAATTTGTAAATATTGTATAACCAGCCAAGTATCACACATTCAAGTAAGCCTATTGTTACAAGTCCAAAATGTGATATAAAATGATCGACTATTCCAAGCAGATGCGATCCACCACCTGTTGAAAAAATAAGGCTTATACAAAAACCAAACATGCAAAGTATTGCTGTTGCCTTTCCTTTCGATATCTTCCATTTAGTGTTTACTCCATCAGCTATCGGCTCAATCATTGAAAAAGCACTATTGATTCCAAATGTTAAAAGCGCTATGAAAAACATCACACCAAACAGCGCTGCTGCAAAAGGTAGAAGAGATACTGCTGTGGGATATGTAACAAATGTTAGGCCAGGCCCTGAAATTGCCATTTGGTCTATTCCCAAACCCTGGGAAACAGTTAGATAACCTATAACGCTGAACACTGCAAAACCGGCTAAGAAACTTATACCTGCATCAGCCAGGCCGACAATAAATGCATTATTTGTCAAATCTTCTTTCTTTTTTAGATAACTTGCATAAGTTATCATTATACCCTGGGCTAAACTGAATGAAAAAAAAACTTGTGCATATGCTGCAATCCAAACATTAATATTGCCAAGTTTTGAAAAATCAGGAGTAAGATAATATGCAATCCCCTCCATTGCACCAGGTAGTGTAAAACCACGGATTGTTAAAATTATAAGAAGTATTAGCGGAATGGGAACTGTTATTGCTACTGCTTGGCCAATGCGTTTCACACCTTTATAAAGAATGAAGAATATTGAGAACCATAGAACTATAAGTCCAAGAACTATAGGGATACTAATACTTCCCACCACCAGCAGAGTCCCCGTATCACCTAAAAAACTTGTAAAAAACGCTCCTGCATCATCACCCCAGCGCAGGTCAACTGAATATATTACATATGAAAAACACCACGCCATGACAACAACATAATATGTTGCTACGATAAAGGGCATA
>CAZKUB010000214.1:0-3189 GCA_964555835.1 uncultured Thermoplasmatales archaeon | reverse complement strand
ATATTCCACTATTGATGATTTAAAAGCTGCCAGAAGAATTGCAAACACTCTTTTAGAAGAGCAACTAGTAGCATGTGTAAATATAATCCCAAATATTGAGTCAATGTATCGTTGGAAAGGTAAAATAGAGTACGAACAAGAAAACATAGTACTTGCAAAAACTGTTGATGAAAATGTTGAAAAAACAATCGAAAGGCTAAAAGCAATTCATCCTTATGAAGTACCAGATATTATAGTATTACCTATAACCAATGGACTTGAGGAGTATTTAAATTATATAAAAAATGAGACTTCATGAAATTAATAAGCCTTGTATCAAGCGGTATAGACTCCCCTGTTTCAACTTTTCTTATGAGTAAAAAAGCAGATGAAATACTACTTGTTAATGTGGATACACAGCCTTTTTCAGACAAAAAAGAAACTGCAAAATTTATAAAACTTGCAAAACATCTTAAAAAAATCTGCACGTGTCCGATAAAAGCAGTTGTTGTTTCCCATGGTAAAAACCTGGCTGAATTCAAAAAAAAATCTGACAATAAATTCACATGTGTCTTTTGTAAAAGAATGATGCTTCGCTATGCAGAAAAAATTGCTGAAAAAAACAATTATGATGCAGTTATCACAGGTGATAATCTCGGACAAGTCGCGTCTCAGACTCTTAAAAATATAAATACGATAGAACAAGCCGTAAAAATTCCCGTGTTAAGACCGCTTATTGGCTTTGATAAAGAAGACGTGATAAAAAAGGCAAAAGAAATAGAGACCTACGATCTTTCAATTCTTCCCTCAAGTGGCTGTAGTGCTGTTCCAAACAAACCTTCAACCCAGGCTAAACTTGATAAAATAATTCAAGAGGAAAGCAAAATAAATATAGATGATTTAGTTGAAATCGCAGTGAAAAGTTTAGAACATATTAAGATGTAAAGATCTTTTTTTAATCCTCTTTCCATTTGGTCAAAAAAATCCCTATAATAAAAAATATGGCTGCAAAAAGAACAACAAAAGCGGTGAAATATAAGGTTTTATCCACATCAGAATAAATCATAGTGTTTCTTAATCCTTCATTTACATAATATAAGGGGAGGGCTTGTGCAATAAGTTGAAGATATGCTGGCATTTGTTCTAATGGAAAAAAAGTCCCTGCTAGAAACATCATTGGAAAGGTAATAGCCCCACCGGCCATATCTGCTGTTTCTTCTTCTTTTACAAACCGACTGATTATCATTCCTATTCCTGAAAAAAGAAGACTAGTTGCAATAACTAATATGACTGAAAAAATTGTAATATTGACGCTTACATTCCATACAAAAAATCCAAAGATAAGAATCACACTTGTTGAAAGAAACGAAAGAAAAAGCATAAATGTCATTTTTGCAATAATCCAATCCATCTGGGTTATAGGCATGGTCTGCATTTTTCTAAGAATGCCATCTTTTCGATATTTTGTGTTCCGTTCAATACTGCCATAGATGCAAGAGGTCATAATCGTAAATCCTATCATCCCAGGGATGAAAAAATCAATAAAATCAAAATCTTCACCAATTGTTGCTTTTTGCTCTAAGTCTAACACGTGTCTTCCGCCTGAGATAACAAGGTTGTATTCCTGTAAAGTGCTTGAAACAATAGTGCGAACTATTGATGTTGTTGTTTGTTGTGAAGGATTGTAATAAAACGTGAGCGTACTCATTCTTGAATCGTTACCGGTCGCCTGTTCAATCATAGCACCGAAATTAGAGGGAATTAATAAGCCAGATGAAATATCATGTTCCTGCATATATAACGAAATATTTTCTGACAGACCAATTTTTTTAATGGTAATCATTGAAGTATTCTCTAGTTGTTCAAGAAATATTTGAGAGTATAATGAATCATCATGATCCTGAACTACCAAATCATAGCTCGAATCACTTGTTCCTGAGAAAATCGCTCCAAATATCAAAATTAGCAGTACAGGAAACAATAAAGTCCAAAAAACAGTTCCCTTACTTCGACCCCACTGCTTAAGACTTGCTTTTACATCAGTAACAATAAAACTAAAATTCACGCGTTTTCCCCCTGTAGTCTCATTCCAGTAAGATGCAAGAATAATTCCTCTAAATTCGGGCGATTAATATCAATATTATCATAGCCTATTGAATTATTGTGTAGAATCGACAATATCTCTAAAATTTGATCTTTATGATTAATGGTAACAAGCACTGCATGATTATTTGCTTTTTTAACTTGATACTCACGGGGTTCTAAAACTTCTTTAACCCTGTCAAAATCACATTTTGTAAACTTAAGAATACTGCCTTTTTCATATTGACTTATAAGCTCGTCAAGTGTTCCTTCTGCAATTATTCTTCCTTTGTGAATGATGGCGATGTAATCAGCTAAATATTCTGCTTCCTCCATGTAATGTGTGGTTAAAAACACGGTTTTTCCCTTGTTGCGAAGACCTGCGATAACTTCCCATACCTCTCGGCGGGCTTTTGGGTCAAGACCTGTTGTCGGCTCATCAAGAAAAACAATATCAGGATCGTTTACAAGTGAAATAGCAACGCCGACTCTCTGTTTCAACCCACCAGATAGCTCTTTGTATAGTTTTTTTTCCTCCTCTTTGAGATTCATTGCTTTTATTATTTCATCAATATCTGCTTTTTTTTCAAATAAGCTTGCAAAGTATTCAAGGGTCTCTCTAACTGTTAATCGTTCGAATGAGTGAAATTCTTGAGGTAGGATACCGATTTTATTTTTGACACGATCAAATGATTTTGAAATGTCATGCCCAAAAATGGTTATATCTCCATGTGAAGGTTTTCTAATTGATTCAATAATCTCCACAGTTGTTGTTTTTCCAGCCCCATTGGGCCCTAAAAACGCAAAAACTTCCCCAGTGTTTACTGTGAATGATATATTATTTACTGCAATAAGCGATCCATAGTTTTTTATCAAATTACATACTTTAATAGCTGGCTTCTTCTGCAACTCGTTTGAAAAAGATATGCTACCAACTGTTAGACATTCAGGACAAGAAACTTTTTTTCTTTCATTTACCATTCCTGAAACGGAAAATATGTTTTTACAATTTGGACATTGTATTTTTTTTTGCATATTGCTGCCTTTTTAAATTATTTGATACCGTCTTAGGTATGCAAATTATGTTTTAATGTTTTCTATCTATTACATATCAAAGAACAGCTTTGC
>CAZKUB010000213.1:0-6208 GCA_964555835.1 uncultured Thermoplasmatales archaeon | reverse complement strand
CCAAGCTTCCCCATCCACATAGGCCCAATATCATTTTTTACAACCTCTAAGCCAACTTTTTCACCTGCATGAATTATCCTAAATTTACTCATTGATTTATTTGCTAGTGATACACTACTATGAACTTTTACATAAACACGGAAATAATGATCAGATGAATAACAAAGAAGAGGGGTTATAGCTTTATCATAAACACCGGCAGCTCTACAGATAAAACCAAGTAATATACGCAATCCTATTTCTTTCATTACAACAGAATGAAAAGGAGCAGCACCATATCTTCTCATACATACCTTGTTATAAACACCACATAAAGCTGCGGTATCAGTTGCGCTACAAGCAATAACTCCATCGTTTTTGATACCACGCATTGCTGAATCGATAAAACCTGCAGGGCTTCCAAAAGGATCAACATCTATATAATCAAATTTTTCTTCTGAGAGCAAAGCATTAAGATTTCTGTTATATGTTGTAATTTCTTCTAAATTGTTTATTTCATTATTTTTTTTTATAAGACTATGTGACTCATCATTCCAATCGTTTATATAAACCTTGAAATCCCCTTTTATCTCATTTGCAAATCTTATACCACGTATTCCTGAGGCTGCAAGACCATCTAAGAGCTTCAGCTCTTTTTTTGAATTATTTACTAAAAACTGACATAAAATAACAGATAGATCACGGTTTAACTGCATTGATTGATTATAAAAAGGAATGTTTTGTTTTATACCAGGTCCTTTTTCATTTTCTTTATTTTTATAAACATAAACATCCGTTGCGCCTTCGGTTATTTTTTGTAAAAAAAACTTGTTTTTCATATTTAAAAAAGAGGTGGTAGTTTTTCTTCCATAATTTTTTCAATTTTATATGGTAAAAGATTGCGATTTACAGGAGTTACTTCAAGAATTCTAATATCATCACGACGGCGTACATCCTGAAGCAAAGGCGTTCTTGATTTTTTATGAAGAGTAACCATGATAGGCTTGTCAGAGTCAAGTGCTTCTGTAACCATTTTACAGAACGCCTCTGAAAGCATTTCCATTTTACCTATCTCATCGATTACTATAATATTTACATTTGCATCCATAATTGCTTTTTCAATCGCTGGAACCCCCATTTGCTCAAGAACTGATATGTCAACACCATATTCACCAACTTTTTCTTTTGTTTCAAAATCTATATGAGCAAAAATTTCTTTTTCTTTGGTCTGCCAATCTTTAACGTAAAAACCAACACGTTGCTTTTTTTTGACTATTGCTTCGGTTAACATTCCTCCAACGATATAACCATGTTTTTCTAGGGATTCAATTATTTTAAGCAACGTTTCTGTCTTGCCGACGCCGGGCATGCCCGTGATTCCAATTTTAGGGATATCGTCCATAATATGCGACATGTAATGCATTTTTTGTTTACAAAGCTTTTCGTTGCCCTTTTTTGGTAAAATTTACATAAAGATAACCACCAAAAGTGTAACCTAGTATCCCAATTAAAAGGAGGATCGGTGCAAAACTATAGTAGTTTTTACCAAAAATAATTGTTAAAAATATCAAAAGTGTTGCAATAAAATTCATTTTTTTATTGGTTTTTGGAAAAATAATATTTGAAGCCATTAATGAGCCAATTATTACAACTGCCGGTAGTATAAAGATGAAATTAACTTTCAAATAAGATAAAACAAGTAAAATTATCGCGCTTGCACTTGCAGGAATGCCTACATAGTATTTTTTCTCTTTCATAACGGTAAAGCTTGCAAGTCTGACTATTCCAAAAAACAAAAATAATCCTATTGCTATAAATAAATAGAAATTTCTAAAAATATTATCTTGGAGTAAATCTGAATAAACAATAAATATAAAAACTGCAGGTGCAACGACCATGGAGGTCATATCAGCCATTGCTTCCAGATATTCGCCGATGTTGCTTTTACTAAATCTTCTTGCTATTATTCCATCTAATCCATCTGCAAGAAGGGCTAGAAGTATTAAGGAAAACGAAATATGAATTCTTAATTCCTGATCTCCTATTGATTCTAGCAATAAAACGATAATTGCAAAAACTCCTAAAACTGCATTGATAATAGATATCAAATCTGCAGATGACAGCAGCTTAAGCATTGATCTCTGCAATAGTATCCTCTCCTGCTTTTATTTTATCTCCAATTTTTACATTTATTTTTTTAATTTTTTCTCTCGGTAGATATATATCCACTCTTGAGCCCAGACGAATAATGCCAATACGCTCACCTTTTTTTATGTTATCCCCTTCTTTTACATATGGAACTATTCTTCTTGCGAGAGTACCTGCTATTTGAACAATTTTAATATTACCAATTTTAGTCTTTACAATAATTATTACCCTCTCGTTTTTATCTGATTCTTTTTTAAACGCAGGTAGATGAAAACCCGAGAAATGTTTTATATCAATTATTTTACCCGTGTAAGGCATACGATTAACATGAACATTCTGCACATTCATAAAAGTTGAAATATTTACAGATTTTCCTATTTCTTCATCTGTTATATCAGATATTTCTCTTATTTTTCCATCTGCACATGCTACAATGTCTCTTCCAATATTTCTCTGAGGGTCCCTAAAAAAAATTAGAAAAAATATCGTTAAAAGAAACAAAAAAACCGATATTAAAAATGCAACTGGATTAAAAGGACTGGGAAGCATTAATGAAACAATCAGGAAAAATAACGCCGGGATGCACGAAGCAAAAATCCATGAAATACAGTCTTTTGCAATTTTCATTTCTGTTTTTTCCCCCTGAAGAAAGTCCCTGCTACTTTTTCAAGAGGTCCGTTTCTTTTGTATAGATTTGTAAGACATATGATTTCATCAAATATCTCAGGAACTATTTTGATAACAATTAAAAGCAATATAATTAACGTGATAAGGGAGCCTGCTTTTGCGATTACATTATGCGCCATATTAAAACTAGTGATATCCTTTCCAAAAAGAAAAGCAACTAAAGCGTTTCTGAAAAGATTAAGAATGTAAACTGGTACAACGGTTACAAACAATCCGATAACTCTTCTTTTCATCTTTATCTTGGGAATAGCACCTATCATTCCAACAAAAATAACTAGTGCTTGTATACCGGTGCAAGCAAATATTATTGTTACAACATATGCACCATCCATGTAAATATTAACATCAGATATGCTTACACCATCTGTAAAAATACTCAAAACAGCTGCACTTTGCTCAGCGACACGTTGTGTCAACCACATTTCTAGATCGATTTTAGGTATGTTTATAGTTGTAAATATCATATTCAAATTCCAAGGATCAATCACTATTCTTTCAATTCCAAAATAAATAATCCCTGCAAAAGCAGAAGCACCTGCTAACCATTTCAAGCAGCTTATATCTTTTTTTCTAACAAAGGATAACCATTCATGGTATGCAATATAACATAGGACAAAAACACCGATTCCACAAACTACAGCATTAAATATATCTCCTCCCTCTGTAGAATATAGCTTTAAAGGTTGAGTGGCCCAATAAAAACTAAAGACAAGCCAGCCCGATATCCTTAAGATATTACCAATTCTATCTTTAATAAAAAAACCTGCAAAAAGAAGTAATAAACCAAGAAACAAGGGAATATTAAGCCAAGATGGAGGACTACGATAGTATTCAGAGGGAAATACCTGATTTCCAATAATTAAGAAAACCACGGGAATAAAAACAAAAAGAAAGCCGATTATAACTGATTCATTATTCTTTTCCTGCATCATAAACTCAAAACTATAAAACACAAATGCAATTTAAGACTTGTTGAAAATAAAAAAAGAAATAAAATAGTTAGTTTAAGCAAATCCTATCATTTGAGCAATTGGTGTATACCATTCTAAACCAATTATCTGTCTATCCCACATTATACAAATAAGACCTACTAGTGCAAGAAGGGTTATCCATAACCAGTATGTTCCAACTATTTGATCGATTTTTAAACGAGCAATTGCAACGCGTATAAGAGTTACAGAAAATAGTATCACTAATAATAGTTTTATCAGATAAAACACTATATCTATTATATTTGCAGGTATTCCTTGTAAGCCTAGCATTGGTGAAAGGTTATATGGGAAAAATAAAGCCACTATAATTGAGGCCATAACAACTGTTTTTACAGCATCTGTAAGATAAAACATCCCAAGGTTACGCCCGCTGTATTCTGCAAGAAGACCTCCTGCAATTTCTGTTTCTGCTTCAGGGGAATCAAAGGGTATTTTTGAAAGCTCAGCAGGTGTAACAATCACTAGTGCTAGTAAAAGTATTATGGCACCTATAAAACCTAGTATTCCAACATGTGACCATATAGGATTTGCAGCAATTACCGTTAAGGAAAATGCTTGTTCTAATCCAAGTCCAAAATTTTGGTTTCCAAGCAGCCATGCAAAGGAGATAACTATTATTGCCAAAGGAAACTCATATGCCATCATAGTTGCCATTTCACGCTGTGCACCAACAGTTGCATAAGGTGATCCCGAGGCAAAACCTCCTATTACCATTGCAAGAGAAGGTATTATCAAAAGATAAATCACTAGTATTAAATCTCCAAAGCCACCCCAACTAGTCGAGGAAATAGGGCTAAAACCACCAAGTGGGATATATAAAAGAATTGTAATTGTTGCAACAAGACCTATCAGTGGTGCAAGATTAAAAACCCACGGGATTGCATTATCGGGTACAATGTTTTCTTTAGTAAAAAGTTTTACAACATCTCTGAAAGGCTGACGTATAGGTGGTCCAATACGACCTTGCATATGAGCTGATAGTTTTCTGTCGACACCTTTGAATAATAATCCAAATATTATACCAAAAGCAATTACACCTAGCGTACCAAGAACTAGTTTTAAGAAGATTTCTGCAAAACCTTCCATTTTAAAGCACCCCCAGTATAATGAAAAATATTCCAAGTATTATTACAAACCACAGAATAAAATCACTAGTGTTTCCAGTATGCATTCTATCAAGAACGCTGTATACGCCTTTCAATGCTTCAGTAAAACCCCAGTAAATATTACTTGATTTAACATGCATTTTTTCTTTATCTTCAAACTCAGGGTTCCCTGACAAGAATACTTTGGTCTGTTCGGTACTTTTCTTGTAAGATTTGTTTCCATATCCTCTTATTATATACGCTACTAGAAAGATTATTATAAATGCCAATATCCATACAAGCGGGTTCCAGAAACCACTCTCTGTATTAAGTGTATGATAAAACTGGTTTAAAGACTCTATAAAACTCATTTTTAGATAACACCTCCAATATATGTACTTGCATTTTGTAAAGCCGCTACTGCAGGATTAACTATGTTTTCAACAACGATGTTTGGGAATAAACCGATAAAAATGATTATACCTGCTATTATAAACATTGAAATAAGCATACTTTTTGGTACTTCTCGTACCTTTTCAAATTTAGGAAGTTTTGGTCCCAAAAAGGCGGCATGAAATGCTTTTACAAATGCTGCAAGCATTAAGATACTGCAGAGAATTGCAACAATTGCAATTATAGGGTTTATTTCATATGTTGACTGATAAATCATCAGTTTTGATGCAAAACCATTTAGTGGAGGTAGACCACTTACTGCGATAAGTCCTATTATAAAAAATACTGTTGTGTATTTCATATTTCTCGCAAGACCACCTAGCTTGTTAAGCGATGATTCTTTTGATACATAATAGATTGCTCCTGCTACAAGAAATAAAAGACTGATATCAAGTGCATCGTTTAAAATATGAAACACTCCACCTTTTAGAGCAGTGATACCCGCAGGGGAAAATACAGCTGCCCCTGTATTAGGATCTGGATAAATGCTAGCAAGCGCTGCGCCAAATGCAAGAAGCATATATCCTATTTCAGCTACTGCTACAAAACCAATCATTTTTTTGAAATCATTTTGTTTAACTGCCATGAGAACCCCGATAAATATCGTTAAAACCGCAAGTCCCACCATCATCCAACCCAGGGTGATACTTAAATTTGAAGCAGATATCAAATAATTCCCATAAACTGTAAAACCAATTCGTAGAATCCCATAAAAGCTGCCAAGAGTCGCGCCAATTATTACAACTGTTACAGATGAAGGGGCTCTGCCATACGCTTCTGGAAGCCACATATGCATAGGTGCTATTCCTGATTTCATGGCAAGTGCTGCTACTATCAAGGCTAATGCTATTTTATCTAATAAAC
>CAZKUB010000212.1:0-1643 GCA_964555835.1 uncultured Thermoplasmatales archaeon | reverse complement strand
ACCCACAATCTTAAATTGATTGCTGATTCTTTGACAAAAATCATTTCGAGTAACATTAAGGCTTATTTACTACAATAGTTATAAATAACATAGAAATTTCATGAAAAATCATGAAATTTTCTATTGTTTGCTATTCATTTTGTAAGGAGTAATCCTTAGTGGGTGAACTACAACACCCTCTATGCCGTTTGCAAAAGCATCTGGCACTGCTTTTCTAATTATGTTTCCGCTGGCATTGCAATCAGCATTGATTGCAATATTATTGCGAGAAACAAAAAGACCTCTTTTGATTCTTTTTCCAGCATAGGTACTATGCTTTCTAATCTCTTCCATGTCGAGGAAGGAACATTTGGAGGTATAGCTTTCCTCTTCGAGGAAAACTCTAATTCCTACCAATTCGCACTTATAGATAATTTGTTTGATAAAAGTATCAAAGGGTATGGAAACAAAGTTCTGATTGTTTCTTTTTCCTATATTGATATTTTGTTTCCAGTTGATGTTTTTACCAATTATTAGTGTTCCCATCTCATTTTCAATGAGATGGTTAACAATATACCTACTTGCATTATGGAGATAGTTTTTGATTTTTTTGTTTCTCTTATTTGTAAGGGAAGCAATTTTTCTTGATGTTTTTTTATCTCCTTCTAATTGGGATTGCAATATAGCCTTTTGTTTATTAAAGAATTGGTTGATTGACTTGAGTGGTCTACCGTTAATAAGAATTGGTCTTACATTATTCTTATTTGAAGTTATAGAAGCCAAGTTTTTCAAACCTATATCAATACCAGCTATATTTTCTTCCTTTAAAGATTTATTTACTTTTATTTCTTTTTCATAAACTAATTCAATAACAAATTCATTATTTTTAGGAATTAGTCTAATTTGGACAATGGAGTCCCTATCTTGTTTTGTTTTTATTTTTATATTAGTTCCAGAGAGAACGATATGGTCTTTTATTTTTTTGGTAGAGAAAGCCTGATTTGTATAAATCAGGCTGAATCTACCATTTGATTTATGTTTATATTTAGGAAGTTTTGGTCTTCCTGCATATTTGGCTGGTTGTTTTTTCCAATCCTTTATGGATTTGAAAAACGAGACCCAGTTCTTGTCCAGCACCTTCAAGACTTGCTGGGATACTTTGGTCGGAAGACCATAGTAGTCAACATCTTTATCATCCTGAAGCATTTTTTGAACGGAGTTATAGTTTAAGTAGGTAGCGTGTTCAACCTCACCCTGTTCTTTTTTCTTACTTGAATTTATAAATTCTTGTCTTACTATATAATTGGCTCTATTATATAAATTTTTAGCAAGAAAACATAATGCATCTATTTCTTTATAATATTTATGATTGGGTTTTATGTAATGTTGCTCAACTAAACGCATTGAATTTGTTTATCCACCTTTTTGCAAAAAAAACATATACATTACTTATATTTAGTTTTTTTAAAAAATAAACTTGACATTATGTTATTAATCTGATATAATATAAGCGACACCACGGTTCTTTTATAATTTTATTAGAAATGAAAAAGTTCAATATTTTTTCTATCATTTTCTATTATTGTATTACTTGTTTATAATACCACTGACCCCAGAAGAGTTGAAAGAATTTACTGAATTGTTTTTAAATGACTCGGTGAAAA
>CAZKUB010000211.1:0-3551 GCA_964555835.1 uncultured Thermoplasmatales archaeon | reverse complement strand
AAAAGGCCATAAATGAAGGATATACCGACCTTCAAGAGCTGCGAAAAAAACTTCGTATAGGAATGGGTCCTTGTCAAGGACGTGTATGTATACAAATGGTAACAAAGATATTAGAGCGTAAAACCGGTAAGAAAATACCTAAAAAGAGTCTTCATACCTCTAGACCGCCTATTATACCTGTATCCCTGGGCAGTCTTTCAAGTGATGAAAAATGAATAAAAAAGCAGATGTTGTAATAATCGGTGGAGGAGTTACTGGCTGCAGTCTTGCATATAATCTATCAAAAAAAGGTTTAGATGTGATTTTATTTGAAAAAAGTTATCTTAGTTCAGGTGCGACCGGTTGCTGTGGTGCCGGTATACGTCAGCAATGGTCAACACGTGAAAACGCAGAGATTGCTAAAAAAAGTGTTGAAATCTTTGAAAAACTAAGTAAAACACTGAATTACGATATAGAACTTAGACAAGGCGGATATCTTATAGCAGTTCACAATAAAGAAGAAATGAGCCAAGCTGAAAAAAACGTTGAAATGCAAAGAAGCCTTGGGATAAAGGTAGATATTCTAAGCCCTGAAAAAATAAATGATATTGTAAGTATTTTAAATGTAAAAAATATGGATGTTGTAGGTGCTACTTTTTGTCCAACCGATGGGCATGCAAATCCTTTTAAAACAACTTTTGCCTATGCTAATGCTGCAAGAAGGCATGGTACAAATATTTTTACCCATACCCAAGTAACTGGTATTAAAACAGAACAAAACCAGATTAAAGAAGTATTAACTGAAAAAGGCCGTGTTAAAACAAGTATTGTTGTAAACGCCGCGGGTGTGTGGTCTAAAGATATTGCAGAAATGGTAGGTATAAAGGTGCCAAATTTACCGTTAAGAAAAGAGATAATGGCAACAGAGAGAATCAAGCCTCTTTTCAAAGCAATGGTAATATCTTTTAAAGATGGTATTTATTTTAGTCAACAAGATGAAGGCCATATTATAGGTGGCCTTCCGATTCCTGAGCAGAAATCTGGTTTTAGAACAATGCCTACATTTTCATTCCTTCAACATATGAGTAAAACCATCACTATTTATGCTCCTGTTTTAAAACATGTAAATATGTTGCGTCATTGGACTGGTTTTTATGATGTAACACCTGATTCACGGCCGATTCTTGGTGAAACAAAGCAGGTTAAAGGTTTTATACATTGTCATGGTTTTTCGGGTCATGGTTTTATGCTTTCACCTATGGTCGCCAAGCTTTTATCAGATTATATCTGTGAAGGAAAAACAAGTACTGTTCTTGAAAATCTTAGTCTTGACCGTTTCAAAGGTAAGAAACTCACCGGAGAAACATATGTTGTAGGGTAAGAGTAATAAACCTTGTTTATTTACCCAAAAGATAGATATGAACTACGAAAAAATCGGTTTTAAAGCAGGTCTTGAGATACATCAGCAGCTGGATACACATAAGTTATTTTGTAAATGCCAATCAGAGATAACAGAAGATATTGATTACTCTTTTAAACGCTTTCTCAGACCTACACAAAGTGAGATGGGAGATGTCGACCTTGCTGCTCTTGCTGAAGCTGAGAAAAACAGGTTTTTTTTATATACCGCAAGTGATAAATCAACATGCCTAGTTGAGGCGGATGAGGAGCCACCGCATTCTGCAAATAAAGAAGCAATTGATATTTGTCTAACAATAGCTGTTCTTACTAATTGTTATATCGTAGATGAGTTTAGTTTCATGAGAAAAATCGTGATAGACGGCAGTAACACTGGTGGTTTTCAAAGAACAGGTCTTATCGCAATTGATGGTGGAATAGATGACGTAGGAATTCAAACTGTTGCCCTTGAAGAGGATTCTGCCAGAAAAATCACGGAAAAAGACAAAATGGTTAACTACGGGCTTGACCGTCTGGGTATTCCTCTTATAGAAATTGCTACAAAGCCTGAAATTAAAAACCCAGAGCATGCAAGAGATGTTGCAGAGCGTATTGGGATGCTTCTAAGAGCCACAGGCAAGGTAAAAAAAGGTCTTGGAACAATTCGCCAGGATCTCAATATTTCTATTTCTGAGGGTAACCGTGTTGAGATTAAAGGTATTCAATCCCTTAGCAGTATCTCTCGTGTTGCAGAAAAAGAAGTTTTAAGACAGATAGGACTTAACCAAATTAAAAAAATTTTAAAGACTAGAAATAAAAATGAAAAACTGGGTGAAAAAAAAATAATTGATCTGACTGATTTTTTAAAAAATATCGAGTCTAACGTTATTACAAAACTTTTAAAAAATGATTGTCATGCGAGAGGATTCATACTTTCGGGTTTTTCAGGTCTTTTAAAACAAGCTGATACTCGTCTAGGCAGAGAATTTGCGGTTCATGCAAGACTTTTATCTGGAATTGGAGGTATCATTCATAGTGATGAACTCCCGGGTTATGGTTTGAATAAAAAAGATCTTGAAAAACTCACAGAGCTTTTTAAAGCAAAAAAAGATGATGCTTTTGTAATAGCGATAGGTAAAGAAAAAACAGTAGAGATAGCCCTTGATGCAGTGTTTAAACGAGCTCAAACAGCATTTAAAGGTGTAACTGAAGAGGTACGAAGAGCTCTACCTGATGATACAACAGAATATATGCGTCCTATGCCCGGGGCGGCTAGAATGTACCCGGAGACTGATGTGAAATCAATAACTATTACAAAAGAAAAAATTAAGATAATTGAAAATAATCTTCCTGAATTGCCTGATAAAAAACATGAAAGATTCATTAGAGAATACCTGATAAATAACGAGCAGGCTAAACAGATTCTCTCAAGTGGTTATGAAGAAGATTTTGAAAAACTAGTAAAAAAATATCCAGAGCTTAGAAATGTAGTGATGAGAACCTATTTAAACACGTTTTCTGAGCTTGAAAAAGAAAACAGAGATATTTCCTTTATCACAGATGAAATGCTCTTAGAAATCTTCTCAGGGCTGTATAAAGAACTCTATTCAAAAGAAGCAGTACCTGATATATTACGTTATTTACATGATAACCCTGGTAAAACATTACAAAAAGCAATACTGGAATGCAATCTTGAAAAAACAGATATAAAAGAAATACAAAAACTTGCAGAAAAAATAGTAAAAGAAAGGCTTGATTTCGTCAAAAAAAGAGGCCTTGGCGCAGTAGGACCACTCATGGGGCTTATAATGAAAGAGCTACGTGGGAAAGCAGATGGCAAAGTGATAAGTAGTATCTTAAAAAATGAGATAGAAAAGGTCATCTAACATAAGTTGTCAAGTGGGATTTATTTTATTATACTACAGTCGCATTATAAATAAAACAATCAGATAGAAGCTAAATTACTTTTCCAGATCTGAGTCATTTTTCCTATTGTTTCTTGTAATCAAATATAATAGTGAGGCAGATAGGCAATTTTTGTTTTCCCAAATTTTTCCATACCAAATTTTTTTTCAGTAAAAACTATTGCTTTTTCAGGTTCATAGTTTTTTATAAAACTAAAAAAACTTTTACCAGGTTTAGCTTTATTTTTCACTTCCACAGGGATTAATTCA
>CAZKUB010000210.1:0-6452 GCA_964555835.1 uncultured Thermoplasmatales archaeon | reverse complement strand
AAATCTTGGTGGATTTTTTGAAACAGTTTTTTCTTTACATATTTGACATGTTTCACTTAATGTATAATCTTTACATTTTTTACAATAAAGTAATTGGCTCATTTAATCATCAAGTTTTCTATGAAATTCAAAATCGCCATTGTTTTCTTTAATTAAACGCTCCATTTTTTCAACAGCTTTTTTAAGATGTTCTTCAGCTATTTTGTAGTCTGGAGCGGTTATTTTTATAATATATTGGGGGGCACCTATGCATTTAACTTTTATGTCTACATCTTCATACTCGCTTTTCTCTGCGTCTCCTAAAACTTTTTTTAGATGGTGTATCCCCTCGGGAAGCCAAGATGTAGTTTTTATGTACCCTTTGATTTCTACGTAGGGAATTGTTATATTCAATTTTGCAACTTCTTCGAAGGCTGTAAGCCAGTCGCCTTCAAAACCATCTTTTTTTAAGGTTTGAATGTCATATGTTGCTTCATCAAAAGCAGTGTATAATGTACCATATTTTTCAGCTAATTTATTACCAAAATCTGTATAGCATTGATCAACTTTTTTACCAAGTTTTTCTGCGACCATCTCCATTAGTTTATATGCTTTTTTGTTGTTTTTCCATTCTTGTATTTTGTCACGTTTCTGATGCTCATTTACTCTTTTAAGGGAGAGGTCTATATGTTGTTTGTATGTATCAACATTTAAAACTTTGCAGACTACTTTTTGTTTTTCTTTTATATGGTTGCGTATACGTTTTACCCAGCCTGTGGCAATTTCAGCGATGTGTATGAATCCTTCTTTACCAGGGTATTCATCAAGTGTTATAAATGCTCCAAAATTTTGAACCTTTGTAACAGTACCTATTACAAGCTCTCCTTCTTCAGGGTATTCTTTTTTAATCATAATTTCATTGAACCTAACTCAGGCTTTTTTTATTCAATTATTTCTAAAATCTCAGCGTTGATTTTTGCTTTTCCACCGTTTGAAACTGCAAGTTTTGCACCACATATGTGACAAGATACAGTTGTGCTTGCTTTGTCGAATAAAACTTGTTCGTTTTCACAGTCTTTGCAACGTACTTTTATAAACCTACTTTCAATTTTTTTCATGTTTATTTACCCACCTCAACTTTTTTTGCTCTGATACTTGGTGGCTGAATGCTTTTTTTGCAGTCTGCACAGGTGTATTTCAAGGGTGCTCTTCTGCTGGTTTTTTCACGACCTTCTGGTTTAGGTCTTGGAAAACCACGATATCCGCGCATTACACGTCTGAAGCGACGTTGTCCTTGTTTGAACTCGCTTGCTTTTTTCTTTTTGATTTTATGGACTTCATGTGCGGTATGTTTTTTGCATTTAGCACAGTACATCTTGATTTTACGTGGTCTTAACATAGTTAACTCCTTTGATTTAATCTTTTAGAGTGAAAACGTAATAAGGAGCTAATATATAAAATATAATGTTAAAATGTTACTGCTAATTATAAAAAAGTCAAAGAGCTGATAGCTATTGCTGGTAAAACATCCAATTAAGACTTTTGATAAATAATTTTTTAATACTTCATATATAAACTCATTTTAAACCATTTGCTAACCCTTTGTATATCTAATAAATACTTAGCTTATTTATCTAATTTTTTAAGCGGACAACTCCTCATATTTTTGTTTTATAAAGCATCATGTATGTACCATCGTTTAATTCTATCACTGAAGGATCTGCGGTTAGTCTATTTATTTGTGATTCAAATCGATATGGTGTTTTTGCAAAGCTTGATCCATTATATGATGTTGAAATGTCAATGCCCACAGTATACAAGTAATATGTATTATTTTTGAAAAAAACATCAGGAACTATGCCGCCTTCAAAAGCAATACCCTCCTCTGTGAATGTTAAACCATCATCTGAAACAGCAGAAATCACTCTATTGTCAGCCATATCTCCTACATATAAACGCCATAGAGCATCTACTTTGATGACTGCAGGATCATAAATGCTTTTTCTTTGAAAACGAACTCCGTCTTCTTGGGTAAAGTTAACCCCATCTGATGATACTATCGAATAGATTTTATTGGCGCCATCAAAGCCTGGTTGTCTTATCTCGTTGATATCAAAATAATATAATCTGATTCTTCCATCATCTAAAAGAAAGGGTGCCGGATCAACTGGGATTTTATCATTTATACCTTCGATAGTTACAAAAACTTTATCGGTCCAAGTCTCACCGTTATCCTCTGAAGTAATTAAACCAAGACGCTCAGCAATTCCATCAACTGATACATCTGTGAAGTAAACATAGATCACTTCATCTTTATAAACTGCACCGGGAACAGATGCGTGTTCTGCTAAAACAATTTGAGAGTCAACCCAGTTTAATAAATCAGTACTTGTTGCATAAGAGATTTGATCACGGTATGGTCCTTGATCCATTGTTGACCAGGAATAATGATTTCCATCTTTTTTATTATCATTTCCCTCTGTTTTTCCATCTTCGCCATTGTTATTTTCAATGATGTTTTGCTCATCTTCCCCCGCAGTTTCTTCATTATTATCTACACATCCGCTCAAAGAGAGAATAACTATCAAAAAAAGTATTGTTACTATTAGTATTTTTTTCATTTCCCATCATCTCCTACAATAGACGGATTATACTATTTATATAAAAAATTATTGACTTAGAAATGTTAAGTACGCTATTTTTTTGTAGTATATCTGTTGGTTTTTTTTAATTCCTCTATTTTTTAATTTCAGAGTCACTATAAAAATCTATTTTTTCTGCAGCTTTTCTTTTACATAGCATATCTGCCATTTCTTTAGGAGTAGAAAGCAGATCATCTTTTCTTAAACTATATTTTTTTGCATCTGTTCCAACAAACTCAGGGATATCCTGATTAACTAATAAAACAGGATTTGTGTTAGAATAAATTTTATTAGAAACAGTTTCATCCTTGCTTTCTTCTTTTATCTCTTCATCTTTTTTTTCTACTTGTTTTTCTATGCTATCTTTTTGTAAGTCACTGTTTTTTTCAGATTTTTTGCCTTCGAATATTTGACTGCGTATTTCCTGCAGATAGTGTATTAATCTCTCGTATAGATCTTTTTCGACAGCAAGCATGTTTTTTTCATCAGGTCTTCCACCGCGGGTTTTTGAAACAGCAGCAAGCATTATCTTTTTCTCACGATGCTCATATATGTTTAATGCTATTTTTCTAGTGTTTTGAATCTCGTCTTCTAAAAGCATTTTTTTCTGAGTGTCAGATTCTCCTTCAACTCTTTTATTTAACCTTTTTAAATAATTGGATAGATCTATATAAAAATCTGTTTTTAAATCAGTTAGAACAGGAGTATTTTTTTCAAGCTGTTGGATTTTTCTAAGTGTTATATAATTTATTTCTTCATCATCCATGTATTTTATCAAGTAATTTGTATAACATATTTTTTTAAATATATTTGCAATTCAAAACAAAACTTAGAAAGATGCATTGGATTATTTTACAAATGATAATAAATCACGAGATAGTTGCAAATCTCTGACCTACTAAAAAAACTGCTAGAAACTTTGGTACTTTCTGCTTGCCTTTTGTAAGTTCAAATGTTTCATCGGCCATTATAATATTAAAATCCTTGTTTAGATCAATATTTACAGGCTCTGAATCAAAAACTATTGTATCATTCAAAGGGTTGAAACCATCTAGATCCTTTAAAGATATTTTTTCAACTTTAAAACCAGTTTTTCCATGCAGCGACCCAGGTAATCTTATAAGGCGTTTAATATCACAGGTTACAGGCTCATCGGTTTCACCTGATACAATTGAAACCGCGGTTTTTCTTAAAGCATTGTTTAAAAAAAACTTACGAATCGTTTTTGACTGATCAAGTCTTCCTTCTTTAATACGTTCTACTCGTTCTTCAGATAAATCCTTGATTAATTTTTCTGCATCAGATTCTTTAACACCGTATTCTTTGAGTTTTTCTAAAGGATCATCACTTTTTTTTATTTCATTTACTATATCTATTATCCCTCGGCTTATTCTTCCTTTCCAACCCGGCTCATCAGGTTTTGGCATTTTCAATGTCTTCCCACTTGGATATGTTCTACGTCCATAGTTTTTTTTACCAGTTGCCTGGTCATGAAATATAATTGAGTCTTTTAAATCCCGCCCGGTTATATAGTCCACAATTTCTCTTCGCTCGTTGCTGTCTAGTGATAAGATATCTGGGTCTTTAACATGGCAGTGATATCCTCTTCCACCGCTGAAATACAGCTCTATATATTTTTTGTTAAAGCCAAAATCGTTTACTAAAAAATCTTTTACCAGTTTTATAAACTCGTCTTTTACAAGCTCAAGCTGCTGTGTGTAACTATATTTTTCAGCATTAGGGAGATGATCTGAGTCTAAATCAAATATAAGCTCAGCGCCCATCCAGTCTTTCTCCTGCATTGTAGGAGCATCAGGGGTTTTGTAATATGCTGATGAGTAATATGCATGCATGGGAACCTTGTTTTTTATATAATAATCAAAACTGTATTTCTTGTCAAAACCAATGTGTCTTGCCATGCCGCGTCCGCCGAAAAAAACAAAGGCGTATTCTCTACGTGCAAAACGATCGGGAAGAACGATATCCACAGATTTATAATAATTGCTAAAGCAGTTTTTAAGAAATTCTAAAGACCCGTTCTGTTGTTTTAAACTCCCCATAATAACAAACCTAGAACAATTTCAAACGTATAAGATTTATTCAAAAAAAATCAAATGATAACTATAAAATTTTTAGATAAAGTTTTGACGATAACAGATCATTACAGTTTTTACTATGAGAAACATTATAGAAGACGAACTATTATCATCAACTGTTATAAAAAATCCTGAGGCTTTGGATTTTGATTATATACCAGAGGAAATAATACATAGGGATGAGCAGCAGAAAATGCTTGCTCAAATGTTCAAACCCCTGCTTTTAAATGTTTCACAAAACGCAGTTATAAAAGGACCCGTAGGCTCAGGTAAAACCCTTATTGCAAAAAAATTCTGCGAATCACTTTCAACTATTGCAAGGAAAAAAGGAAAAACAATAGAATACGTGCATATAAACTGCAGGAAAAGAAGCACTGATGCAATGGTGCTGCTAGGAGTTCTTAACTATTTTGACCCGAGATTTCCTGATAGGGGTTTTTCTGTTCAGGAAATGCAGCAGGTTCTAAAAAAACAACTGATCAAAAGAGATGCACATCTGCTTTTAGTACTTGACGAAGCTGATGCTCTTCTTAAAAAAAGCAACTCAAATCTAGTTTATGATCTAACTCGTTTTTCAGATGAATCAACACGTGAAAAAACAAATATCTCTCTTCTTTTAATCTCTCAAAAAGATATACTGCCTCTTTTGGACTCGGCAGCACTTAGTACATTTAAAAGAAGCAATGTTCTCACACTTGATAAATACATAAGAGATGAGCTTTATGATATTGTAAATCAACGTATAGGCCTTGCTTTTCATACAGGAGTAGTGCAAGCTGATTCAGCTGATTTAATCGCAGATATCGCATCTGAATGGGGTGATGCACGATTTGCAATAGAGCTACTCTGGAAGGCAGGGATTGCCGCTGATCATCAACATAAAGAACTAGTTACACCTGAGCATGTACGCGCTGCAAAAGCAGAGACATACTCGGTGGTTACTGAGACTAAACTTAAAAACCTTGAAAAACACCCTCTTTTAACACTTTATGCTGTTGCAAAACGTCTTAAAAAAGATCAAACCGCGTATGTAAACACAGGTGATGCGGAAAAAACATATATAGTAACATGTGAAGAGTACAATGAAAAACCTCGTAGTCATACAATGTTCTGGAATTATTTAAAAGAGGTAGAAAACGCAGGGTTCATACATATTAAACCCTCGGGGAAAGGACAGCTTGGAACAACACAGCTTATATCCCTACCTGATATCCCTGCAGAGGTAGTCGGTGCAAAAGTAGAAGAGCTTTTAAAATGAAAAACTAAATATTTTAAACGCAAAATGTTCTTTTTAAAAGACGAAATGCTAACATTTTGTTTTTATAAAAAGACAAAATGAAAAGGGGTATAAGCAGGTGCAACAAGAAAAGAGTTTATTATTAAAAAAACTTGCAATTTTTGTTTAAAGGACAGTTCTTGCAAACTGGTTTTTTTCTGCAGAAATCTTTTGCAAGAATTACAATATACGCATGAAACTGGTTATAAACTTGGACTAGTTTTAGCCCGGTATATTTTTTTGATAATGTTTCTTGAAAATATTTTTGTATAGAGTCATAATCCAGATCTGTATCAATAGGGAGTCTTTCACAGAGGCGTTTTGCATATGCATCTAGTACAAAGACAGGTTTACTGCCTGCGTATAGAAGAATTGAATCAGCGGTTTCAGGTCCAATACCATTTAAAGAAAGCAGTTCTGCTCTAAGATTTTTTAAATCTTTTTTAAAAAAATTATCTA
>CAZKUB010000209.1:0-1975 GCA_964555835.1 uncultured Thermoplasmatales archaeon | reverse complement strand
CTATATATAATATAGATATTGTTAATTGTAACCGGGTTTCTTTTTTAAAAGAAAATTATAGAAAAAAAAATTTTATTTTAACAGATTATGCTATTAGTTATATAAATGATCACGCTTATTGGAAATATGAAAACCTATTAGGCTACTCAAAATATTTTCATTCAACAGTAGAGTCTTGACAAGCCGATACCTATAGTGTAGAATCGTAGCATACCCATTGGAGAAAATTATGATTGTTGAGAACACAGTGATTCCGATTCAGAATACCGTTGTTGATAAGACTAAGGCTGATATTTTCTTTGCTACTTTTCCTAAAGATAAGGTGTTTTCATATAAGGAATATTGGGAAAGTGTTCGTCCACAGAATGTGGAAGATATTTTTCGTCGATATCTTTTTGCGTATATGAGTGTTCATACTACATGGAAAAGTAATGTAAATGGCTATAATGCCATTAAAGATTTTAATGATTGGATTGACAATAAAGAACTTCTTAGAGAAAAGATTAAAAATAGTGGCTGTGGACTATACAACAATCGCACAAAGTTTATTTGGGATTTTAAGGATAAGTTTTGGGCTAGTCCTAAAAATTTTTATCTAACAACCAAAAAATATCATGTTAAAAAGAGAGATCAGATTGTAAATAACATTTCTGGACTAGGTACTGCCAAGGTTTCATTTGCACTAGAACAATGTCATCCTAATGAATGCAGAGTATTCTGCGGAGATACTCATATGTTGGAGTTGTATGGAATGAAAACTCTTACTTATCAATCCAAGAAAGGACTTGAACAGTATAAGAATATGGAAAGACACTGGAGTGTTAATTGCGGTAAATTAGGAGTCCCTCCATATATTGCTAGATGTATTTTCTGGGACGCTAAACAAAATAAGACTGATTCTCGTTATTGGTCGTATGTGTTTGAAAATTAAAAAATAAAGTTGCCAACCTTGGTTAATTTCATACTATAATCTTGAGAGTTCCTCTTTTGAGAGTTATAGTTATGAATAAAGAAGATATCGAATACCTGCTTTGGATCGCTAAAAGACTTGTTTATAGATATCAAGAAGAACAAGATATTATAGACAAAACAGAAACCATTCTAAAAAACTGGCAAAAAACTTTTGTTTCATATAAAAATACAGAAGAATCGATAGAAAAATATACTTCTTCTATTATAGAAAATCTAGTTAAAATTGGAACTTTTAATCAAGAATTTAGAGAAAATCTAGCAAAAGAAAAGAAAAAGGAATTCTCAGAAGTTGTTTGTAGCGGAGTTGCTTTTGAAAATCTAGATTTTGATGACATTTTTAAATAAAAGGAAAATAATATGACGTATAATGTTTATGTACAAAATAAACTTGTTTCTACAATAAACGCTAATAACACCGGAGAGGTTCTTTCTGTTGTTTCAAATAAAATTTATTCTGGAGAAATATCTGTTGATGAAACAAAACCACATGATATTAGAATAGAACCTCAACAGAATAAATAATTATGAATAGAAATGGTAAAGGAGATACGCCTAGAAAAAAACTGTCTCGTGGAAAGTTTGGGATAAAAATTACGATAGAATCTTTGGCAAGAAGCAAAAAAAATCAAGTTGGGCTGTTGACAAGTCGATAAAGCATGATACAATACAAAGGTCTAAGCGAGAGGATCAGTCGCGTGACTGAATCGCCAAGACATTGATTGGTTTAGATTTGGAGGTTGATTATGGCTGAGATTACTAATGTTGAGAAGCAGAGTCGTGTTCGTTGCAGCGATGAGGCTTTTCTTGAGGCGGTTTATTCGTCCAAGACTTATGCTGAGATTGCTAGCAAGACAGGCCAGAAGGTTGCTAGTACGATGGCTCGTTTTGCTCGTAACAAGGCCGCTCTGTCTAAAAAGGGTATTGAACTTCCTGCTATGGAACGTGCAAAGCCCGCCAAGACGGTTGATAATGTCGAGGCTATGGCTGAGATTGTTCGTCGCCT
>CAZKUB010000208.1:0-5463 GCA_964555835.1 uncultured Thermoplasmatales archaeon | reverse complement strand
TTCTGATTTTGGAGGAGCTAAATCTGATTTTATTGAACCTGATTGTGATAATTGTTATAATAGTAATAGCTCTGATTTTGGGGAGTATGGATATGGTCTTATCGAACCGGATAATTGGTTTGAAGAAGCTGTTTTTGAAGATATTCAACCAACTAGTAACTTGCCTCCAGCGTGGGATTGGAGGAGTCAAAGCGGCTGTCATGAAATAGAAATAAGAAACCAGGGTAACTGTGGTAGTTGCTGGGCATTTGCAACTGTCGCACCTCTTGAATATAATATTAAAATAAAAGATGGCGTCACAGTTGATCTTTCCGAACAGTGGCTATTAAGCTGTAATACTAAGGGATATAGTTGTAGTGGTGGTTGGTTTGTACACGGGCATCATTATAACGAGCCTGGTTTATGCGGTGGTGTTGGCGCTGTTTATGAAAACGAAGCTCCATATACTGGAACAAATGGCAATTGTCAAGGTCCGTATAATCATCCTTATGTTATTGATAGTTGGGCATATATCGGTAGCCATAATACCATTCCAAGTGTAGACCAGATTAAACAGGCGATATATACGTATGGACCTGTATCAGTAGCTGTTGTTGCAGGTAGTGCTTTTCAATCTTATAACGGTGGTCTTTTCAATACCAACGAAGGAGGAAATGTTAATCATGCTGTTGTTTTAGTAGGATGGGATGAAAACTACCAAGGACATGGTGTTTGGATTCTAAGGAATTCCTGGGGAACTAACTGGGGAGATAATGGTTATATGTATATTACATATGGTACAAGCCAGGTTGGTTATGCTGCATGTTTTGTAAATTATCATGGTAGTAATTATGTGGAGATGTCTAAATATGCTGATCAATATGAAAGCAAAGATGATAATTGGAAAACTGCGTCGCCAACTGGTTCAATGCACTGTAATAATTATTGGTCTCCTGCAAATAATGACTATATTACTTATAAATTTACTATCCCTGACTTACCTGCAAAGGATTTATACCTTGGTGTTGAGTTTAAAGCATCCGGTGTTTTTTGGAATAATGGTCCTGATCTAGAAGCTAAGAATCAAAATACGGGTCTTTGGGTTAAAATAAAACAGAGCATGGGTAAACCTAGTTCTTTTGTATGGGCCTGGTATGGTGTTTCAAATGCATATATTAGCTCTTCAGGTGTTGTTGAACTCCGTGTACTTGCTTCAGCTGGTTGTCATGCTCATTTATATCATGTTGCTATAAGATATACACCCCCACCAACGCCTAAATTAGATGCTTCATGTAGTCCTAATCCTTTAACTTGGACTCAAGTTGAACCCGGTGATACTAAGACAGGTACTATTACTGTTAAAAATGTAGGGGATATAGATTCGTTTCTTAACTGGGAAGTTAAAAGCGGTTATCCGAGTTGGATTACTTGTTCTAAGACCAGTGGTACTGGTTTACCAAAAGGCTCTACAGATACAATTACTCTTACTGTTTTTGCCTCTGATAAGGGTGAGGATACAAGGTCTGGGAAAATTAGGTTAGTAAATTCAGATGATCCAACTGATTTCAAAGAGTTTACTGTGTCTATAACTACTAAGAAGAGTCTTAGCTTTCAGCAGATTAACCCATTTATAAGTTTACTTGGAAATAATCAACTATTTGAAAACCTAATCAACAATCTAACACGCTATTAAAAAAAAGCATATAAAAAAATATTAAATAAAACATTTACTTTTTTCTTTTTATTACTCAGGTACAAACTGTAATTTGTGGAATTTTGTAAAATTAAGTTTTAAAAATCAGGTTTTTTATAGGTCAAAAAAATCTCTGAGAACAGCAGTATTCGGATTTGAAATACCAGACTCCTCTGTTGTAAACATTTTTTCAAGAAGATACAACTCTGCAATATAGCCTTTGAACATTGTATTTATTTCCTCAACAAAAACTTTTGCCTGTTTAATGTTATCTGCAGTAAAACATAAAACCCAGTCAAAAGCCCCATTCGTGTATATACTATTTAATATATCAATTCCTGAATTACTTGATTTTTCTATTAATTCTCGGGTTACTATTTTATCAATTATGTCTTTTGAAAGAGGCTCATTTGTTCTTTTGATCAGAATGATAAAACCTTTTTTATCTAGTTTTTCTTCATCAATTACTGCAGTATATCCCCAAATAGTGTTATTTTTTTCCAGACTCTTGATAATACGCCATACTTTTTGACGTGAAAAACCACATTTTTTTGCAATTTCATTTATACTTTTATTAGCATTTTTTGAAAGTTCTTCTAGTATCTTTTTTTCATCAACTGCTATTTGTTTGATGCTGTTTTTTGCCATATGGCTTATATAACATAATATTGTATAAAAAAGTTCTTATATGTTATATTGTTGATATAAATTTTTATTTAATTTAAATTTTGTTTCATTTTTTACATAATTTTTTTATCCTGGTAACATATGACAAAAAAACATGCTAAGGGGAAAAACTGCTCTTGTGACAGGAGCATCTAGAGGTATAGGCCGAGGTATTGCTCTCAAGTTTTCAGAAAATAATGCTTTTGTGGGTATTAACTATGTTTCAAATGATAAAAAAGCAGAGGAAACACTGGGTGATGTAAGAAAAAAAGGCGGTGATGGTTTACTTTTAAAAGGAGATGTCTCAAAAACTTCAGATGTTGATAGAATCATTGGAAAACTGGTTAAAAAACAGGGAAAAATTGATATTTTAGTAAATAACGCAGGGATATATTTTAGAAATAATTTCTTGGAAATACCTGTGGAGACTTGGGATAAAGTAGTTAAAAATAATCTTTCAAGTTGTTTTTATATTACAAAAAAAGCATTACCTTTCATAAAACCTGGTGGTAGAATAATTTTTATCAGCTCACAACTTGCTTTTAGAGGATCTTCTCATGGATCGGATTATGCAGCTTCTAAAGCAGGTATGCTTGGTCTGATGAGAAGCCTTGCCCTTGAGCTTGCTGATAAAAAAATACTTGTAAATGCTGTTGCACCTGGAACAATTGATACAGATATAATAGGTCATTATACTAAAGAGATGCGCAATAAGAGGATTAAGGAAATTCCTCTTAAAAGACTTGGCACTTCTGAGGATATAGCCAATGCTTGCTTGTTTTTAGCATCAGATATGTCAGATTACATAACTGGTGAAACTATTAATGTAAATGGTGGAATATATATACACTAATCTTTTTTTATCTAAGTAAAATAAAAATACTAAAACAAATATTTAGGCAGCAATATGGATAAAAAAGATTTAGAAAAAAACGATGGAAAAATTTTGCGTGTATTGATTGTGATTACTTTTGTTTTGATAGTTTTTTTTGTTTCAATTTACGTTGTTTTGCAGTTTTTCGATGGTTCTAATGTTTATTATGATATATCCCCTGAAGAGGCGTTTGAACTTATAAATAATTCAGCTAGTCTAACTGTTGTTGACGTTAGAGGCCTAGAAGGAGTTAGTGTTGATGAGTTTGATATGGGGCATCTTCCTGGTGCTGAGATGAATAATAATCCTGAATATTACCATAATTGGACAAATGATATACTTGTTTACAGTATAAATGGAACTGTTGGTGCTAGATTCTGTGAGAATTTAACCGGTAAAGTATATGGGAGAATATATAATCTAAAAGGGGGATATGAGGCTTGGAAATCACAGGATTATCCTACAACTGATTATTATATTTATACATCCAGTTTTTCAAATATAGAGCCTTCTGAAGCTTATGATTTAATAAACACTTCTTCTAATCTAAAAGTTATAGATTGTCGTGGTTTAGAAGGATGTGATCATTGTCAGTTTAAACAAGGGCATTTACCCGGGGCAGAACTTAATTCTAATTTTCTAACTTTGTATAATTCGACAGAAGATATACTTGTTTACAGTATAAATGGAACTGTTGGTGCTAGATTCTGTGAAAATTTAACAGGACGAGTATATGGTAAAATATATAATTTGAAAGGCGGCTATAACGCTTGGGTTGCTTGGGTTAAAGCCGGTTTTCCAGTATAAAAACATTTTTTTTATAATCCTATATTTTCTTCAAAAATTGTTTTTTTAAAAAGAGAAGTCTGGAGAAAAGAAGGAATGGGATGGGATGCGCCCATAAAACTCTAATCCAGACTCCCCCACGTATATAAAAACAATATCCTTTATAAATTTAATCCCTCATAATCGTTATAAACCTAGAAAAACTCTGTTTTCCCTTAATATTTCAGAATAATCAAAGATACTGCCTGTGCTATATAAGACTAATGTTTCATAATGGTCTATATAGATATCGTCAGTACTCATTATTATTACTACGGCAGTTATTCCTTTTGTAAAACCATAATAGCTTAAATCAAAACCCTTAATGTTTTCGGTACCGATATACTCTAGTTTAAAACCATCGTTTTTTAACTCATTCATATAGTATTCTTCTATAATAGATATTCTTTGATCGGTACCAAATATCTTATATTTGACATTGTTAAAAACAGGTATTGGAGAGATGGGAAATGAATATTTTTCAGCTGCCTCTTCGATATTTATTTCTGTTGTATTACCTATTGGTTCTTTTATTTCTAAAAAATATTTAATAGGTATATACCCTGCATTAAATGAATAAGAAAGTATAATTGTTGTTATTACTAAGCAAGTAATTAAACAAGATGTTTTTTTAAAACCAAAAAAAGATTTTTTTGTTTTAAAATCATTTTTTTCTATCTTGTTATTAGACTTTTTTATAAAATTACAATTAGTTGGTGAATAAATAGTTAGATCTGTTTCTAGAGTTATGTCTGTTTCTTGTTTTTTCCTGTTGAGATATATTATTTCAACATCTGCCACTATTTATTTCCCCTGTAGTGATATTTTTATAGTTTATACTATATAAAATTTTAGTTACAGATGTTGTCAAAAACACTTAAAAAACGTTTTTTTTATTCTTCAAAATTAAAACCACCTAATAATTTATTAGATGGGACATGTCTTAAGGCGACATTCCCCTCACAATTGGTAACAATATCTCCTTCTTTAATGGGACCTGCTGGAAGAGCAGCATTACCTGAACATATTTCATGATCATCCCACTTAATTCCACTTTCATATATCTTTTGTACTTTTAAAGTTCTAGTATTTTTGTCCATTGTAAAAGTCGCTGGGGGTTTATGCGGATTTTTTTCTTTAGGTTTGTCAAATTTCTCCATTAAAATAAAAATTAAAAACAAGCAAAAAAGACCAGTTAAAAAAAACTGTATGTGATATACCCATATAGCACAGACCCAACTAACAATCCAGATTATACCTAGTATTTTTTCAGTAGGTGGTATTTTCTCAGTGATCCCATCCAAATCCATCAAAACATGAATGATGTTACAAGTATTTTAATATTATTTTTCCAAAGCATCTAGTATTATATAGCGATATTTGCTTATCTTTATCTGTTTTTTGGATCTGTAGTCTAGCCTGGATA
>CAZKUB010000207.1:0-2493 GCA_964555835.1 uncultured Thermoplasmatales archaeon | reverse complement strand
GATAAATGGGTTAAAACAATCAAAAAAGACGTGGTTTATATTTTTTTAACAAGCATATTTGTTTTTTTATATTGGGGTTTTATTGCAACAACTGTTTATGAAAGTTTTATGAGAAATGGTCTTAGCTTTGCTGGAATAAAAATAGGTTCAACTTTTACAATAGTACTTTTTTATGTTCTGTTTTTTTCGTCTTTTGGACTTGTAATACTTTTAAGGAAATACAAGCATTATATCAAAGAAAAAAGAGAAAATGTTAAAAACAAATATTTAAAACAAGTTTTATGGTTTTTATGGAGGACAGATCCGGCTATTAAAAAACCAGAGCCAACGATAAAATCCAGGGTTTATCTTTTTACAATCACAATGATAATTTGTATAAGCTCTCTTGCATATTTTACCATCACTCCACTTCCATGGACTGGTTTTGCCCTTACTCCAAAAGCTCTGGTTTTGACAGTACCGCTTCTTGTAGCTTTTTCTTTTGCAGTTACCGGTTTTAGATATACTTCTTATATAAAAAATGGTTTTTTTATACGCGGCTGGCTACTTGCAATTGTTGCATCACTTGCCTATGCTCTGGTTTCAAAAAGTACCACACTGTATCCTCATAGACATTTTGAATACATAATGTATCCCATTGCAATTCTAACAGTTTTTGGAATTGGTGGAATTTTTTCTGATCCTTACTATAAAGTTTCTTTGTCAAAAATTACAGAAAAAATCAATCTTTTTACCATATACCGAAAAAGAAAAATAAAAATTACTTATAAGAAGAGATTAGCTCTTTTATCAATATTTCTTATTTTTACCACATCACTTGCTTTATCCGCATATTCGTCTCATGAAGCACTTGGACAAAGTACAGAAAAAATAACTAAAGAAAATGTCAATGTAATGGATTGGGTTTCAGACAATATTTGCAGAAATAATAGTCTTATTACCTCCGATCATCGTATTGAAAGATTAATTGAATCTGAAGGGTTTAATACAACCCAAGGTGAAGTAGTAGATCTATGGGAAGCAGAAAACATAAGTGAATATATTAATGAGCTTATAGGTATCGGCATAAGGACAGGTGGAAAAATTACTCATATAATAGTCGATAATATAATGAAAAACAACGAGGTACATATAGGTCCAGCTGAAGGAGTTTTTAGAACAAAATATATGATAAATGAAACATGGACGGCAGGTTATGATAAATTCAAAGGTAATGAATTTGTTTTAGTTTATAGAACTGAGTCAGAAAATATAGACAAGGTTACAATGGAGCCTGTCTCATGGGTTGAAGTATATAAAGTAAATTGGAGCTATATTGAAAAGAATTTCTTAAATTAGAGAAATAATTTTTTTATTTGAAAAGATAAGGGCTTAAAGAGCTCATTATGGTTTTTGGACTTGTAAAAACGTCTGTTGCAAAGTATTGATACCACCCGCACGCTCTAGGACATTCTTTCATCAGTTGTCTTGCTTTTTTAGCATCTTTGGATCTTAAAAATTCCATTAAGTCACCTTTTGTAAGGTTAAATAGCTTTTTTCCAGATACCATACAAGGATAAAACAATCCTCCATCTGAATCAACTATTATAGAAGATGAACTACAACCATGTGGTTTGTTGAGGTTATCGAGAAAGCCTGAAGGAGTGGTAATGGTATTTGGGTATTTTTTTTTAAGTTGACCAATAAGTTTTCCAAAAGCATTAGGATCTGGATAAAAATCATCTGTTCCATCTAAATGACATGCAGGCATTACAACAGTTCGAGCATTTACTTCGTAAACCTTTTTAACTTTTTCTTCAAGTTTATCCATTGTGTTCTTTGTCACCACTGTCTGTATACATATTTCAGAGCCGTAGCTCTGATAAAGCGCTAGTTTATCAAAAAAACTTAGGTTATCATGTTCTTCATCAATTGAAATATGAAGATAATCTATGTACTTGCAATATTCCTTCATGGGTCTTTTTTCAAGAAGATGCCCATTTGTTGTAAAAAAAAGCATGAAAGGTTTTGTTGATGCATATTTTAGTATTTCACCAAGATCTTTTCGAACTAATGGATCCCCTCCCTCAATAGAAAGTAATATAATACTGCTTTTTGCAAGATTATCTAGTACTTTAAAAACATCTTTAATTTCAAGATCTGTCGCATCTTCCATCCATACATTGCAGAATCTACATTTGAGACTACATTTATGTGTAACTTTGTAAGATGCATAGACTGGATATATGCTTTCCCCAGCCATTTTGTTCTGCATAACATAATTTGCTGTTTTAAGATATTTTGATATTGGCAAATTTTTCATTTTTTATCAACAAGGGGTTTTTGGTGAATGTTTTCTTCTTAATAAAGTTTTTATTTGAATTTATCATAAGTGAAATAAGTTATTTCTTAAATTAACTTTTGTGGCTGTGAATAAAAAACAGAGAAAAATAAAATATTCAATTATTACTAGTATTCTTCTTAGTGTTATTTTTATTTTTATAGTTTTGTATT
>CAZKUB010000206.1:0-5907 GCA_964555835.1 uncultured Thermoplasmatales archaeon | reverse complement strand
GTAGTTGATATATAAAACTAATGGACTGGCCGGGATTTGAACCCGGGGCCTCTTCCATGCCAAGGAAGCGATCTTCCGAGCTGATCTACCAGCCCAAATAATAAATTCAGACGGTGCTAAAACAAAGAAAGGCAAATAAAACTTACGGACGAAATAAGAAAAAGAGGTTATAAACTATAAAACGGTTTTTGATTTTGAGTTTATGAAAAAGAAAAAACTTGAAATGTTGTTGCAACAAATACCAAGTTTTCAGGATCCTAAACCAGAGTTAGAGCAATATATAACCCCTGCTGAAATAGCCGCTGATATAATATATATTGCTTTTCAATTCGAAGATATAAAAAATAAAAAAGTTGTTGATTTAGGCTGCGGGACCGGTATCTTTTCAGTTGGATCGTGTATTGCTGGCGCAAAAGAGGTAACAGGATTTGACGTTGACAAAAACGCAATTAAAATAGCAAAAGAATTTGCAAATAAAAATAATCTTGAAATAAAATACATCGCAGAAGATGTTGAAAATATAAACAGTTTTTTTGATACATCTATAACAAATCCACCTTTTGGAGCACAAAAAAGCAATATCCGTGCTGATAGGAAATTTATAGAAAAAGGATTTCAAATAAGCAAAGTGATATATTCACTACATTTGTCAAAAACAGTTGCGTTTATTGAAAAAATGATTTTATCCTTAAACGGAGAGATTGATTTTAAAAAGAAATATGTTTTCAGAATGAAACACACTTTTGATTTTCATAGTAAAAAAGCGCAGGATTTTAATGTAACGCTGCTTAGAATACTTACAAAAAAGTAATAAAGGAGTTTTTTATCTGGTTGACATCCAAATATAATTATCTTTGATATAAAAGGTACAAAGAATTTAAACATTAAATTAATGATAACGAAGATAGATACATAAAAAACATACGAAAATATAATAATATATTACTTTATCTGTCTTTGACCTAAGAACATTTAAAAAATTATATGGAATGTGATGAAAGTGGGCAAAACAAGAACTAAGAAATTCAGAGGAAGCATGACCTGTGGTAGAGGAAAAAAGGCAGGTCGTGGTGCAGGATTACGTGGAGGGAGAGGAAACGCGGGACTAAAAAAACATAGACATATGTATATGACAAAATACATGCCAGATCATTTTGGAAGATACGGATTTAAAAGGCCACAAAGTACTATAAAAAGAGATAAAACTATAAACATCGGCGATCTTGAAGAAAAATTTCCAGGTAAAAAAATAATTAATTTAACTGAAGAGGGTTTTAATAAACTTCTTGGTAGTGGAAAAATCGCAACTAAGATAAAAGTAACTGTTGATTCAGCATCTGTAAAAGCAATAGAAAAAATCAAAGAGCAAGGTGGAGAGGTAGTTCTTCCTGAAAAAGAATTTGATGAACAAAAATCCGCTGAAAAAGATGAAAAAAAAGATGATTAGGGTTTAAAGAATGGCAGAAGAAAAAAAGAGTCGGTTATATGCCTTAAAGCCACTAATTGAAAGGTGGCCTGCTGTCACAAAATCTGAAGGGCATGTTAATTTTAGAACCAAAATACTTTGGACTCTCTTCTGTTTAATTATTTATTTCATACTTTCTAACATCATGATTTATGGTTTATCAGATTTTACTCTCGATATGTTTGAGCAGTACCGTTTCATTATGGCTGGTGCCTCTGGTAGTATTATGCACCTTGGAATAGGACCTATCGTTACAGCATCAATTATTTTACAGTTGTTTGTTGGTGCAAAAATTATAAAACTTGATCTTCAGAAGGAGGAAGACAAAGCAATATATCAAGGTACACAAAAAATCCTTATAATTGTAATGATTGTTGTAGAAGCTGTACCTCAGATATTTGGTTTTCTCAGCCCAAGTCCTGAACTTATTGCACTTGTTGGTGGAAGAGGGACTGCCAATTTTATAATTGTTATACAGCTTATGGTAGGTGCTTTACTTGTGTTTTTCATGGATGAGTTAATATCTAAATGGGGTATTGGCTCTGGTGTATCACTATTTATTGCAGCTGGTGTTTCACAGGCTTTATTTACAGGTATGTTTAATTGGTTACCTGGAGGAGCTATAGGAGTTCCTGTAAGTTTGACCAATCCCCCGGCAGGTGTTGTCCCAGGCACGTTTTATTATATTACCGAGATGAGCCTTGGCGATATGGTTAGTTGGGGTTACCAGACTGTGTTTATAGGTAATTCTCAAATTGGCTACGAAAACGCGATAGTGCCGCTTCTTGGAACTATTTTTATATTCTTTTTAGTGGTTTATGTAGAATCAAGTCGTATAGAACTACCACTTGCCCATGGCCGTGTTCGTGGTGCCCGTGGTAGGTATCCTATTAGGTTGATGTATGCATCAGTTATACCAGTTATTTTAATCTCAGCACTGCTAGCAAACATTAACATGTTTACAATGCTTCTTTATCAATCAGATATTCCATTGCTGGGCAATCAATGGTGGCTTGGTGCTTATCCGCTGGATCCTGCAACCGGTCAGCTACTTCAAACACATGCGATAGGTGGGGGTGCATGGTATCTATCAAGTCCAGGAGGCATCAATAGTTGGCTAATACCAATACTTGCAGGTGGAGACGGTTTTCATAGCTCACTACAATATGCTCTAAAAGTCATAGTTTATATGACTGTTCTAATAGTAGGTTCGATTCTATTTTCTAAATTCTGGATTGAAACAACAGATATGGGACCATCTGCTGTTGCAAGGCAGATACAAAGTAGCGGTATGCAGATACCTGGTTTCAGACGTGACCCACGGGTATTAAGAAAGGTTCTTGAAAGATATATTCCTGTAGTAACCGTCATTGGTGGAGCAGCAGTGGGTGCGCTTGCTGGTTTTTCAGATATGATAGGGACTATTGGACATACTGGCGGTACCGGTTTGCTTTTGACTGTTGGAATAATTATTCAACTTTATGAGCAGATTGCAAAAGAACAAGCAATGGAAATGCATCCTGTACTGCGTGGATTCTTTGGAAATGAATAAAAAAAATCATAAGGTGAATTTATTTATGGGAGTTATAGTTGTAACAGGAATACCCGGTGTTGGAAAAACAACTGTTATGAAAAAAGCAGCTGAAGGAATGGACATAGAATTTGTAACAATGGGAACTGTAATGTTTGAAATCGCTGAATCAGAAGGTCTTGTAAAAGACAGAGATGACATGAGAAAACTTTCACTTCAGGCACAGAAAGACCTGCAAATTAAAGCCGCTGAAAAGGTAGGTTCAATGGGAAAAGTAATACTTGATACACACTGTACAATAAAAACTCCAAAAGGATATATGCCAGGTTTGCCTGAGTGGGTTATAAAAAAATTAAACCCCGCAGCAATTGTACTTGTAGAAGCATCCCCAAAAGAAATATATAACAGAAGAGCAAATGACCCCACGCGTAATCGTGATCCTGATACTGAAGAGCAAATTGATGAGCATCAGATGATGAACAGAGCAGTTGCAATGTCATATGCCGCCCTTACCGGCGCTACGGTTAAAATAGTATTTAATCATGATAATAAACTTGATGCTGCGGTTAAACAAGCAGCACCAGTACTAAAATAAAAAAAAGGAGAGAAAATGTTAAAGAAAATGGATGATAAAGCACAAGGCAGTATGATGAAGTACCTTCTGATAATGCTCATCATGATGTTCGTGTTTACTAGTACTAACATCGGTATTTATCTCGGTCAGATATTTGGCCTGGCACTTCAGCCGATAATTGGATTTAACGGGCAATACCCTGTTTTAACAATATTTATGGCAGGAATAATAGTTGTGATATTATCTGGATCCCTTACTAATTTTTTCACAGATTGGAAAAAAATGGGTGAGATGCAGCAAACACAAAAAGCATTCTCAGCAGAAATGCAAAAAGCACGAAAAGAAGGAAACACCAACAGAGTAAACAGGCTTATGAAAATGCAACCAGAGCTTATGAGAAAACAACAAGAAGCATCAAGTGGCTCTATGAAGTCCATGTTGTTTTTATTTATATTTATATGGCCTATATTTATATGGCTGAGAGGTTTTCTAGCAGGGCTTGACCATTTTTACTTTACAACACCCTGGGTACAGTCTGTAAGTCTTTTTCATAGACCATTTCTAATGCAGGCCTGGTTATGGTTGTATCTAATATTTTCAATGGTAATAGGGCAAGTTATAAGACAAGGACTAAAGTACATCAGCTGGTCTGATTGGTGGAAAAACATTAAATCTAAGATAACCCCTTCACTTCCTAAATAAACATGGTTACAATTACTATAAGTGGAACACCCGGCAGTGGCAAATCAACTGTTGCCCAACTTTTACATGAAAAAATAGGGTTAAAATATATTTATTCAGGTCTAATTTTTAGACAGTTTGCTGAGAAATACAATATGGATCTTGAATCGTTTGGCAAATATTGTGAAAAACACGAAGAAGTTGATAAAGAGCTTGATGAAAAACAGGTTCAAATTCTTAAAAAAGGAAATGTTATCCTTGAGGGAAGACTTGCAGGTTGGCTTGCATATAAAAATAAAATACCTGCTTTTAAAATAGCAATAACTGCAGATATATCAACAAGAGCAAAACGTATAGTAAAAAGAGAAAAAGGAGAAATAAAACAAAGAGAAAAAGAAATACTTGAGCGCGAAAGAAGTGAAAATACCAGGTATAAAAAATACTATAATATTGATTTGAAGGATTTTGCAATTTATGACTTAATACTTGATTCTTCTGATAAAAATCCTGAAGAAATAGTTTCACTTATATTAAGTAAGCTAAATGAAAAAATATAAAGGGGCTTTTTTAAAGATATGGAAAAAATAAAAAATAAACTTCCAAGCGATATTTATCGTCAAAGACTTGTTAAAAATAAAGCAAAAACAAATGATGATTTTGGTAAAAACCCCTTAAATAGAACTATTGATGAGTTGATTCAAAATTGTTTTATAAATCTTGATAAACCCTCAGGTCCAACATCCCATCAAGTTGATTCATGGGTTAAAAAAATCCTAGAAATTGAAAAAATCGGCCATAGTGGCACACTTGATCCAAATGCTACAGGTGTTCTTCCAATTGGGGTTGGTGGTACTACAAAGGTTTTATCTGCTCTTCTCCCTGCGGGAAAAGAATACGTAGCCCTTATGAAGTTACATAAAGACGTAGATAAAGAAAAGATTAAAAAAACTTGTAAAGATTTTGTTGGAAGAGTAACTCAACTTCCGCCTGTTAGAAGCGCTGTAAAAAGAGTGCGTCGTAAAAGAAGTATTTATTATCTAGATATCATACAAATTAAGAGTCGTGATGTATTATTCAGAGTCGGCTGTGAATCGGGAACATATGTAAGAACAATCTGTTTAGATATAGGAAAGAAACTTGGGTGTGGTGCTCATCTTGCAGAGTTGCGTAGAACAAGAGTTGGGCATTTAAATGAAAAAGACTCTGTGTATCTACAAGATTTAAAAGACGCGTGGGTTTTTTACAAAGAAGAAAATGATGAAAGCTACTTAAGAAAAATTTTATTACCTGTTGAAAAGATGTTTGATCATCTGCCAAAAATAATTGTACGTGACTCTGCAGTTAATGCATTATGTCATGGTGCAAACTTAGCGTTACCTGGAGTTGCAGAAATTGACTCGGACATAAAAAAAGATTGTTTTGCAGTTGTATTTACTTTAAAAAATGAAGCAGTTGCACTTGTCAAGGCAATGATGAACGCTGAAGATATTATTCAGGCAGAAAATGGATTCTGTGCAGATTTACAGAGAGTTATAATAAAAAAAGATACTTATCCTTCCGTTTGGAAAAAATCTTAATAACTGTTTTCTTTTACCACAAAAATAAAAAAGTTATTTTTTGCCGAGGTGGCCCAGCCTGGTACGGCGCGAGCCTGGA
>CAZKUB010000205.1:0-3270 GCA_964555835.1 uncultured Thermoplasmatales archaeon | reverse complement strand
TCTTTACTTTTTAATATAATTTCATATAAACTTTCAGTGTTATGAATATTCGGCGCATTTTTCTCACGGATTGTTGCACAGGGTGTGACGCTCCCATCGCATAAAACTGCAGCAGTTGCTGAGCAATACTGTTTATTCACACAGTTCATAGGTAGATTTCTAACATTGTATTGTTTTGCATAATGTTTATAGACTTTTTGTACATCTTTTTCAGAAGGAATAAAACGCTTAAGTTTTTCATTTGAAATTTCAGGTCGAAGATAAGTGTGATAAACATTAAGTGAGGTTTTTATACCAAATCTTGTTTGAAAATAATCTATTGTTTGAATCATATCTTCAGCAGTTTGAAGACCGGTAAACGTAACAGAATTAAGAATATTCTCAGGAGGATATCCTATTTCAATAAGTTTTTCTATTGAGGAAATAATATTTTTAAGATCTTTTCTATCTCTATTTGGATGAAGTTTTTCATAAATCTCGGGGTTTATTGTAGATACATGTATAGAAATTAATCCAGGGTCTGCAAATTTTGCAGTATTTTTTAAAATGAAATTATCAGAAAGAGGTAGTCCTCCAGTCCATATGTTGTTTCTAAAACCAAGACCTTGAGCAAGTAGCATGTGTGAAAAAATTGATTTGCGAAGCAATGGTTCTCCGCCAAGCCATTCAATAGCAGAAATTCCAAGTTTTTTTGCATCTAAAAGAATCTGTTTTATCTGCTCATCTGATAGAGTGTTTTTTTCTTCTTCAACGGCATTCATATAACAGTATATGCATCCCTGATTACATTTGTCACCTATCTCTAGCTGGAGGGCATAAATATTATCATTTTTATAGTCTTGATTTAGTTGTTCATAATCAATCATTCTTTGTTCTTCACCCTTATAACTAAAACTTTTCCTTTTGAAAAATTAATATTTGCATTATTTTTTTCAATTTTATTTGAAAGGCCAAACCAACCTGACTGCGTATCAAGATTTTTTACATTCCATTTAAAACCAGTATAATTTAAATTATTGACATCTGATATAGGTATCACTGATATAATATCATTTTTTCCGCTTTTGATTTCTGTATTTTTTTTCAGTAGTTCTATTGTATTTTTGTTATCGACTATCTTTGCTTTTATTTCGGGTTTGATTTTATCTAAACAGTAAATATTTGCAAGAGTATGATCAATACGGTTACCTGTAGCTCCAAAAATAGTAATTTCTGAAGGGTTTAATTTTTCAGCAAGATTTATTGCAATCTCAAGATCTGTTTTATTCTGATTTTTGTCTTTGATCATTTTTGTTTTATTCCGTTCTTTAAAATGATTAAAAACTGAAGTTGTTATAGAGTCAAAATCACCAACGATATAGTCCGGTGTTATGTCTAGTTCTTTTGCATTATTTGCCCCGCCATCTGCACAAATAAAAATATCAAAATCTTTCAACAGTTCTTTATGTAATTTCTTATTTTCTATTAATCCATTGGCAATAATTGCGATTTTTTGTTTCATTATTTATTTTTCACCTACTAAGTTTAAAAGTTTATTTGTCACATCTACTGCATCTTTACCTAGCAGATATGCACATGGTTCTATCCCAAAATCTCCCTTGTGAATTAATATATCAAAATCTTTCCCAGGTTCTTTTAATTGAAAAATTTTTGTTAAAAATCCTATTTTAAAGTTTGTTTTTTCTATTTCTTTATTATATGCGATATTCATAATCGCATTTGAAGCTAAGTTTTTACTATGCTTTATAAGAATCGAGGATAAATGCTTGCTTTTTCCAAATTTTATACTACTATATCCTGTAATTTTGTCATCTACAATAATAAATCCATTTAGAAAAGATGCGACATCGTCAGAGTTCTTCGGGTTTTTTTTACTCATTGCAAGATTAATTTTGACTTCTGGAATAAATCCTCTTAATTCTTTTTCTTTAATATTGTAGAATGCTTGCTTTAAGTTATCAATTATTAGGCTGTTTTCATCAGTGATAATCTCATTTTTATTTGCAATTAAAAAATGACCGTTGATGCTTTTATCTGAAAAATTGATACATGTTTGAAAATTTACTTTTTTACCTTTTATAATTTTATCAGATATTTCTTCTGCATGTTTTGTGATACTACAGGGTATTTTATCCTTTGATTTGCAGTATATACTTACCATCGGTTGAGAAAGATTAAGTATTTTAGAGATATTTAATTGATCAAAATTTTTGCTGTAAAGAGTTCTTGCTAATGCTTTTTTTAGTAGAGTTGTTTCATTTTCTGCAATAAAAAATACTTCAGCAACCATTATAAATCATTAATACAAAAATATAAATTGTTTATAAAACTTACGGAAAAAAAGACCAATACAGTTAAAAATATATACACACAATACCCTTGATTGTGGAAGAGATAAGAAGATTCAAACCAATAGACACATTCAGAGTAATAAAATTGGCATCAATGACTCTCACAGAAAGATATGATACCAATCTTTTTACATATTTTTATGAAACATTTCCGCAAGGTTTTATCGTAGCAGAAAAAAATCATAAAATTATAGGTTTTTTAATTGGAATAAAAACGACAGGTACAAAGGCAAAAATAGTAATGTTTTCGGTAGATACTAATTTCCAAGGAAAAAAAATAGGACTAAAACTTTTAAAAGAGTTTATAAAAACAAGCATTCAAGAAAACATAAAAACAATTGATTTAGAAGTACAAACAAATAATATAAAAGCTATAAACTTTTATGAAAAACAAGGCTTTAAAAAAATAGAAAAGATAAAAGAATTCTATCAAAACAAAGAAGATGCTTATATTATGAGATTATATCTTGATTCTATTTCTTAAAATCTCTTTTTCTTTGTCAGTCATAAACCGCTCTGCCATCTGCTCAAGGCGACAGGAAACCTTTGAAAGACCTGGGCAGTTATTGTTTGAAAGAAGAGTCGCAATGCCTCTGCTAAGAGTAAAAACTGCTAATTTATGTTCTCTTTTAGATTTATATACTTGATAGGGTGTAACATCTAGTCTTTGATATGACTGAAACTCTTGTCCACCATTGTTGTTTGTAACAATGTCCTCAAGATGTGTTTTTAATTGAAGTAAAAAGGTGTGTAGTTGTATAAGTTCATCTTTCTGCATATTTAATCAGTCCCTCAATCCCAAATAATTTAGAGTGCTAAATAATAGTAAGGCTTTTTATGATTTTCTGTCAAACTTTTAAATAATAGAAAAACATACGGGCTTGCAAATAATTTTATATAAAAAAAATATAAAAAAGAA
>CAZKUB010000204.1:0-3292 GCA_964555835.1 uncultured Thermoplasmatales archaeon | reverse complement strand
CCATGGTCTATGCTATCTCAAAGGAATTCAGTGTTGAGCACCTTAAAACCCTGATTAACCCACTCTACCCTGCAAATCCTTAGACATTCGGACAGAAATCTCCTGGCAAAGGATATTACAAAAAAAGTTGGAGTTACCGAGTCCACGGTTTTAAATTGGGAAAGAGCAGTTTATAAACAACCTTTACCACCTGTATATTTACGAAAAATAAAAGCAATAACAGGACTGGATTTTGAATACAAACCAAAAGACACGAGAAAAAACAAACCTGCTCCAGGAAGTTTAGGAGAAAAACTAAGGGAAAAGAGGCTTGAACTCGGACTAACATTGAAAGAACTCTCCAGAATCCTCGGAATTTCTGTCACAACCCTTGTCTGTCTGGAATCGCCAACACACCAGAGAGAGATGCTTGCTAAAAACAGGGAGAAGATAGATAAATTTTTAAATGATTTAAATAAATAGTATTTTGAATAGATATGCCATGTTCAAATTTCAACAGATATTAAGTATGATTTTCACTATGGAGCCATAATTTCTTTTTTGGATTTAAAGCATGCAAGTTTGCTGAGGTCATTTTTTAGTATTTAATACGGATTGACCTTTCCCCTTTAGGGAAAGCATTAAAACCCCAGAAAGAACTATCAACTGGTAAATTTTCTTGGTTCTGGGTAAGCAATTAATAGTATAATATACATCCTATGCAAAAGGGATCTGTCAGTCTGAATCAAGCCTTTTCTTTTTCCTCAAACCCATTTCATGTCTTTGATAAACAGATGACCAGTTTGTTTCCTTGATACCCCGACTTGTCCCATTTACGAAAACAACATTCCTGTCTCCCTTGTGATACCCTCTCCTGTGGTTTCCTTCGCGGTCATAAAGGAGAAGACATTCTGGATCATCTTGTTTTGTTAGTCCAGTTGTATACTCATAACAAATTGTAAAGTTATTGAGAACATCCTCTTCACTTACTTTTGGTCTGCGGCCGGGACAGATGAAATTCTCTAGAGAATTCACATAGTTTGGGTAAAGCAGGGATAAATCTGACGGAAAAACACCTTTGTAATCCTCTGCATATTGAGAACATGCTAAACCAATTTGTTTTAGATGGGCAAGGCAGATACCCATTTTTGCACATTCCCTAGCCATACAGAGAGATCTGAGTAGGAAGCTAACAAAGAATAGCAAAAAAAGCCCCATTATTACAATAGATAGTACAAATCTTTTTCGTTTCATAAAAATCCTTGTTCAAATAAAAACAATTCAGTTTATAACCCCGCTCCTTCAAATAAATTCTTTATCTCTTCAGGTTTTGGAATTTGTCCTTTTTTATAGTATTCATTTAGAATTCTTATATTTAAATTTCCAAACTTTTCCCACTTTGTTTTAGGAAAGGCATTAATTATCTCTTGATATTCTTTAATAGCATCGTCATACCTTTTCAATTCTATATAACAATATGCAATATTTATTATTGAGTACGGTTCTTTCATAACCCTCCAATCATCAGGAAAATTCTCTACCATTTTTTGGTATTCCAATATTGCTTTTTCAAAATCTCTCATAAATCTATAGTATATTGCAGCTTTTGAAAATTGAGCATCAGCAGCAAAGGATGTTCCAGGATATTTTTCTTTAGGATATCCCTCAATAATATCATCTAAAATCTTGAATGCTTCTGAATAACGTTTCTGATTAACATAAAGATACGCTATTTTTACTTTCTGTTTAACTGTCTCAAAAGAATTTGAAGTTTCCTTCAAAAGTTTATTGTAAATCTCCTCTGCATCTTTGTATTTCTTCATCTTACTATATAATTGTGCAATCAACTCTAACATTGTTTTCTTGAAGTTCTCATCTTGAGAAACTCCATAAGCCTTTTGGTACAATTCAACTGCTTTCTCTATATTTTTCTTCATTTCATATCTTCTCGCATCTTCATAAATCGAAAAAGCCTCTTTTTCAGAATCAAGCGCGTTACAATGGGAAGGCATTATATATCCCAAACTAAATACTATTAGTAAACCCAAGATGCAATGTCTTATTGTTTTCATTTTTCCTCCCAGTTAGTATACTTTCATTGTATTATAGAAAGAGACACTGTTAGACACTTTATAATGTGATGGATTTTGCTCACAGTACACCAGACCATTCACTCCGACAACCGGAAAGATAGAAAATGTAAAAACTGATGCAAATGTATAGCAGGAGCTATATCCTGATTCGAAGTACTCACCATCGGCACAATTGTACCATTCATATCTAACTCGCGGATGCAATGAATCCCAATTTTCATTGTCAGAATCTTTCAATTGAATTTTTTCAGCAAATATATGGAAATTATTCGGTTCTCCAGGTATATCATATACGCGATCAGCATCAATTATAAAACTACCCAACTCAAAAATGATTACTGTTTTATCATCGCTACCTGAATCGCCAGATTTTACTACCAATACACTTGCATTGAAAATACCTGGATTAGCATAGGCATGAGATGTATAAGGCACATAAGTAGTATCTCCTGAGCCATCGCCAAATGTCCAATAAAAAGTGGCATTTCCTAAATTACATCCAGAGTTCACAGAAAAAGAAATGGAACAACCTATACAAGCTATTATAGGAGTAGCTTCGAGAGTAATGGATATTTCGGCTGAACTTTGTCTATACGAAATAAACGCCAATACGCAACAAACTAACAGAAAAAACTTAGTTTTTATATACACTATCCCCTCCTTTTTTGGCATCTAAAAATTTTAAAAATATCTCTACCCTTTTGTAGTATTCACCATTGGGATATTCTTTTAAATATTTATTAAATTCCTCCTTTGCTTTGATCTTATCACCTTGATTATAATAAGTAGTTGCAAGTTCATACAAGAGTTTTTCTTTAAAAATAGTATTTGGAGATTGCATAAGCAATTTCTGAAAAATTTCTATTGCTTCTTTATTCTTGTTGGATTGCTTATATGCTTTTCCCATCTTAAATGAAACTTCTTCAGTTAAAACAGAAGTTGCTTTTTTATTGAAGACATTTTCATATTCTCTTGCAGCGTTTTGATAATCCCCTTGTTTCTCCATTATTTGTCCGAGCAGAATGGAAATTTCAGATGAAACACGAGTTTCAGGATATTCTCTTGCTGTCATTCTGTATAAGGTTATTGGCTCTGCTGTTTCCCCTTGTTCCATCATTTTATCTGCCTGTTGTTTCAGCCACTGCGCCTGTTGTCCTTTATCTTCGGAATATTTTAGTGTTGCAAATTCCTTCATCGCATTGTGTTTCTCAGGGTATCGC
>CAZKUB010000203.1:0-5051 GCA_964555835.1 uncultured Thermoplasmatales archaeon | reverse complement strand
CCTTTACAACATCTTCACACACAATAGCGGGTGGGAGCAGCATAGGAGCCGGTATCGGGCCTCAAAGTATAAATGAAATAATAGGTATTGTAAAGGCTTATACAACGCGTGTTGGAGAAGGCCCACTACCAACTGAACTATTTGATGAGACCGGTAAATATATGCAAGAAAAAGGCCATGAATTTGGAACAACTACAAGTAGACCTCGCAGATGCGGATGGCTTGATCTTGTAGTTGTAAAACATTCTTGTATGTTATCAGGCGTTACAAAAATTGCACTTACAAAATTAGATGTATTAAGTGGTTTAGAAAAAATTAAGGTTTGTACAAGTTATAAGCTTGATAATAAAAAAATTGATTATTTTCCGGCAAATATTGAAGATGTAAAAAAATGTATACCTATCTACAAAGAATTAAAAGGTTGGGATGAAACAAAAACAAGTTCAAAATGTTTATCTGATCTACCTATTGAAGCACAAAAATACATAAAATACATCGAAAAAGAAACAAAGATACCAATATCACTTGTGTCTATTGGTCCGGGTAGAACCGAAACAATAGAACTTTAAAATGTTTTTTTAACATTTAAAGCTGTATTTATCCAGCGCAGATATGAGTTAATTGCTGCACGAAGAGAGCTGGTATCTTCTGCTTCAATCGTAATAGAATAATTCTTGCCTGACAATTTAGTATAAACTTTTGTTTTTGGAATTTTATTTCTTATCTCAGGATCAATAGAATTTGCAACGATGCTTGCTTCCTTGGAGCTATCAAAATTAAATACAAAACATGCTTTTTTCATAAAAATAAAATAAAAAAATTATTTGGTTTTCATTCTTTTTGCAACTGTTGGCCTTTCTTTGTAAAAAATCTTACTTCCACAGTATGAACATTGCATTCCAATGTTTTTAACATCAAATTTTACACTTTTTTTACATAAACCACATTTGTAACCGGCCATTATTTTTCACCTTCTACTTTTTCTGTATCCTGTTTTTTTTCAATATTGTCGGGAGGTGTTGTTGATATTTTTATTTCACCACTGATCATTTTTTCAATGTTTTGACCTGCTTCAGTTTTAGGATAATAAGCACCACCTGCGAATTTAACATTACATTTTCTGCATTGCCATATACTTGTACTAACTCGTCTTACTTTTAGATGACCACAGCTCGGGCATTTATGTTTTGATTTTTGTACGAGCTCAACGTTTCTCACCATCATTCTTGCTCTTACACCATATCTAGATCCAAAGCGGCCGACGGGTCCTACTTTCTTTGTTCTTTTTGCCATTTATCTTCCCACGCTTTTATATAGTTTTTCTCGGATTTTTTTGCCGTTATCAAATGATGATTTAATAACTTTTTTAATCTCTTCTACAGTAAAACTACCATTTAAACCTTTCTGCATAGCGCGAATATCTCCTTTTTCATCTGTTGCAACGGTAAGTCTTGCTTCGGCGATTTCTTCTTCATCAAGAGATGGATCCATTATCATTAAATCATTGAATTTAATTGATGTACATGAAATCGGTGGTTCTTTTAAAAATAATTTAAGATCTAACTTGCTATCTTCTTTTTTAATAATAGATTCATCTATTCCTTTAATTTTATACATATCAATAAGTCTATTTTTTACAAATTTTGCCCTATTTTCTTCATCTAAACGATCTATTGGAACCTTTGCTGTCATTAGCGCTGCAAGTGATGCAAGCGATGCTGCATCAAATAAGTTACCATCGTAGTCAAGTATGTGTATATCAATAAATATAATCCATACTTTTTCACCTGGTGAGATACATAATTTATCTACTTCAATAATTCCTGATTCCCGTATCCCGCGGTCTACAACACGTGCTAGCTCAATTGCATCTTCTCTTGGAGGACCTGATTCAAAATCAGGTGAAGCCATAGGTATAAGCTCTGCTGCAGTAGTCATAACTCCTGAATCAGGGGAGTCAGGATACGGCTCGCCTACATCCATTTTAATACCAGTTATTACTTGTGTGTTGCCGATTTTTACCTTTGCAGATCCTTCTGCCTTTGAAATCATACCCACTTCAATTTCAATATCTCTAAACTCATCAAATTTTCTACCATCTGCCCGTTTGTTTTCTTTTGCTAGTTTTTTCAAAAAATCTCTTTTAATAGATGCAGTAATTGACATATTTAGTTCACCTCCGCATCTTTTCTATATTTTTTCATTATTGCTTCTTTTTGTATTTCTGAAACGATTTTACATCCTTTAATCGCAAGATCAAGTGCTTCATTAAACTCATCATTTGTTAAATGACCGTCCATCTGAAGTAAAAGTATTTCACCGGTTCTCGGTGCTATTGCAATTGGAAGATCTGCTTCTCCAAAGTTGTCTTCTTCTTTTCCCAAGTCAAGCACAATTTTTCCTTCGATTTTACCTGCGGCACATGCAACAGGAATATCTTTCATGGGAATTCCTGCATCAACTAAAGCTACTGCAGCCGCGGTAAGCCCTGCACAACGAGTTCCCGCCTCTGCTTCTAATACCTCAATGTTTACATCTATTGATGCTCTTGGATATTTTTCAACAAGAATAACATTTTCAAGAGCCTCTGAAGTAACTTTAGATATTTCTCTACTTCTTCTATCAGGACCTGGTCTTTTTCGATCATCGACACTAAAAGCAGCCATGTTGTATTTGGCGTTTACAATTGCCCTTAGCGGGTTTTGTGTATGGCGGGGTACTGCTTCACGTGGTCCGTAAACTGCGACTAAAACTTTGTTTCCACCCCATTCGAGATAGCATGAGCCTTCAGCTCTATGAAGGACTCCTACTTCTATTTTGATAGGTCTGAGTTCATCAGTTTTTCTACCATCTAGTCTTTTTCCGTTTTCAAATAATTTAATGTTTGATTTCATATCTAATGCACATCCTTTGCATCTTTTTTTAATAATTCCTCAATTCTGTTTGTCAAACCGTATGAAAGTGATTCTTCTTCAATGGTTTTAATTGTATCTATTACTTTTTTAACTCCTTCTTTATCACCATCAATCCATATACGACCGTTTTGTCCTACAAAAATTCGGCATTTTGTATATTTTTTCAAAAGTGAAATCATCGATGCTTTTTTACCAATAATACGTGCGACTTTAGAAGGGGCTATTTCAATGAGGTGACCGCCTTTTATTTTATAAAGATTGCGGTCTTTAAGTGTTATTTGTAGTTTTTTTTCTTGATCTACTTGTGAAACTTTTGCCATTATAGAGTCGCCTGTGTTTAGGTATTTTTCTGTTTCACCAAAATCTACATCCCACGGAACTTCATTTACATGAAGAAGCGCCGGATAAGCTGCGTTTATATCTACAAGCCAGCTAGAAGACATTGCCTCTATTATGGTTCCTATTACAAAATCATTTTGTATAGGATCATATCTTCCTTTCAAGGGTATAACATTTATGTATTGATTGTTATCTGATAATACACCTAGTACTCCAGAGTATATCTTACCATTTTCTACAAAGGTTCCTCTTCCAGCCTTTTTGTCTTTAATTTCGCCTAGAAATTGGCTAGGAATAACTATTTCTCGTTTTTCTTTATTCATATAAAACTCTTTACCTGTATAAGAACTACTTTAAAATCTTTGTGGATACGTTTCCTTTCGTTACATCATTAAGTTTTTCATAAAAATCAGTTTGAAGACCTGCAGATATCCTTACAATTCCAACCCATGAACCATCAGATTGCCAATCTTCTCGTTCAAGTGCACCAAAGTTACGTGCAACGCCATATGCTTTCCCAGTAAATTCTGCAGGTATCTTTACAGATATTCTCACCTGCTCCATTGCTATTGGAATTATTGGCCTAAGCCGTTCTACTATGCTTTTTACTTGTTCACTTACTGGTTTGAAAGGATCTATATGTATCCCTGCTTGTTCCATGGCAAGCTCTATTCTTTGCCGTGGATGTGGAGATTTGGTCTGAGGATCCATTGCGTTACGTGTTATTGTTTCAATAATTCTATTGCGCTTATTCCTTTGAATTTTATGACGTTGTTCTGTAGTGATTTGTATGTCTCCTTTTAAAATAATAAACTTTGCAATCTCTGAGGTATCTTTTGTTCCAAAAACAGTTTTGATGGCTTCTTCTGATGCATGCTTTCCTTTTTTCGCATCTTCAAATATATTGTCAATTGCCATTATTTCTAAAACGTCGACTTCTTTTCCTTCGATTAAATCTGCTGCAGCATATGGATCTACTAATATTTCAAAATGATTCTCGCTTTTTTTATAACGTGCTATCACTGCATCATCGAGGCTTACCAAGTCTAACTTCCTCCGACAGCCTTTTTCACATATTCTTTTGTTTTTTCTGGCGGCAATATGTTAAACTTAATATTTTTGTCAACAACTCCTATCTCAATTGCATCTGGGTTTAATTTCCCTTCTGTTCCTTTATGAAGTGCTTTTATTCCCATATCTATTGCTTCTTCCATATCAAAGCCTTCACGGTAGTTGCTTTCAAAGTAACTCATCGCACCAGTTCTGCCAGAGCCTTCACTACTTGCTTTATATTCCATTAATGCCCCTGAAGGATCTGTTGAAAATAATCTTGGACCGGTATCATCTACACCTGCTATTAAAAGCGCTGTTCCAAAAGGCCTTACACCACCATATTGAGTATATGTTTGTTTAAAGTCACATATTCTTTTCACAAGCGTTTTTACTTGTATTTTTTCGTTGTAAGTTATTTCATTTATTTGAGCATCAAGTCTTGCTCTGTCAATTAGAGATCGTGCGTCTGCGACTAAGCCTGATGTTGCACAGCCAAGATGTCCAGCTATTTCAAATATTTTTTCAATAGATCCAGATTCTATCAAGCGTGAACTGACCCTTTTGTCAACAATTAGTATTACCCCTGTTTTGTATTTTATTCCAACTGTTGTTGTTCCTCTTTTAACTGCTTCACGAGCGTATTCTACCTGGAAAAGTCTTCCATCTGGAGAAAAAACAGTTATTGCTCTGTCGTATGCCATATTTGCTGGTTGCATTTTTAATTTTCACCTCTAATCTCTCTCA
>CAZKUB010000202.1:0-12780 GCA_964555835.1 uncultured Thermoplasmatales archaeon | reverse complement strand
TATTTGCCGATAAAAGCAAAACTTTAATTATGGTTTAATCGTTTACCATATTGAGGAAGTACATATGAGTATTTACAAGATAATAGATATCGTAGGAACATCTGAAAAAAGTTTTTCTGATGCGGTAAAAAGTGCTGTGGAGGAAGCAGCAAAAACAGTGAAGAATATAAAACGGGCAGAGGTAAGAAAATTTGATACAAAAATTGAAAATGATAAAGTTATCCTATACCGAGCTGAAGTTAACATAGCTTTTGAAATCAAAAGATAAAACTATATGACATTAAAATCCGTTGATCCAAGCAATAATGTGGTTTTAAAAGAGTTTAAAGAATGGAATAAAACACAGATTCACACGCAAATAAAAAAAACTCAAAAAACATTTACAAATTGGAAATCAATATCCTATTCTGATAAAAGTAATCTATTAAAGGAAGTATCAAAAATTCTTAGAGATAATATAAAAGATTTTTCTACTCTTATATCTATAGAGATGGGAAAACCTATTTCTCAATCAGAGTATGAAGTCGAAAAATGCTCACAAGTATGTGAATATTATGCTAGATATGGTAAGAAATTTCTTGAAAATGAAAATATAGAAACAAAAGAAAATACATCCTATGTGCAATTTTTACCTCTTGGAATTGTCCTAATTATTATGCCTTGGAACTTTCCTTTTTGGCAAGTATTTCGATGTGCCATACCTTCACTTATGGCTGGTAACGTTGTTCTTCTTAAACACGCGTCAAATGTCCCCCAATGTGGATATGCGATAGAAGATATTTTTCTGAAAGCAGGTTTTCAAGAGAATGTATTTTCATATCTTCCAATTAGTTCAAAAAAAGCAAGCGAAGTTATAACAGACGATCGCATAGCTGCAATTTCATTTACAGGAAGTACCTCTGCAGGATCCGAAATCGCTGAACTTGCAGGAAAAAACATTAAAAAGATAGTTTTGGAATTAGGTGGAAGCGATCCTTTTATTATACTAGATGATGCTGATTTGGATAAAACAGTAAAACAAGCAGTAAAAGCAAGAATAATCAATAACGGACAAAGTTGCATTGCTGCAAAAAGATTTATTGTACAAAAAAGGATTTTTAATGATTTTCAAGATTTGTTCAAAGAAGAAATTGAAAAATTGGTCATAGATGATCCTCTTAAAAGATCAACAGAAATCGGGCCTTTGGCAACAGAGGAGATGATGAATAATTTAGATAGACAAGTTAAAAAATCAATGAAACAGGGAGCAAAACTTATCAGTGGTGGAAAACGCTTGAACGAACGTCCTGGTTTTTTTTATCAACCATCTATTCTAACCAATGTTTCTAAAGAAATGCCAATAATAAAAGAAGAGACCTTTGGGCCTGTAGCGCCACTCATCATGATTAAAAATGAGAAAGAGGCATTAAAAGTTGCAAATGATAGTCGTTATGGTTTAGGTGCAAGTATCTGGACTAAAGATATTAACAAAGCTAGATACATGGCAAAACAGTTACAAGCTGGAAATGTTTTCATAAATGATATTGTTAAATCAGACCCCCGCCTTCCTTTTGGTGGAATAAAACAATCAGGTTTTGGTCGGGAATTATCCCATTACGGAATAAAGGAATTTGTAAATATCCAAAGCGTCTGCATTAGGAAGCATTAACAGGTGTATGAGAATATTATTTGTATGGTAAAAATTCTTTTCCAAGTAGTTCCCGAGCGATAATAATTCTCATGATGTTCATTGTTCCCTCAGCGCCAATGGAATAAGATCTTACCCCGCGAATCCCCATCTCAATTGGGTATTCCTTTGTATATCCTGTTGCACCAAGCCAATCTGCTACTTCATTCATTACATCAAATGCATAAACAGGTGCCCGAAGTTTAGTCATGGCAGCAGATAATGCAATATCATGATGTGAAAACAATTGATCTTGATACATTTTATCCATTTTCCATGCTGCTTTATATGTGAGAAGTTTTACCATTTCTATATTTGTATGATGCTCGACAAGTGGAAATTGTATCCCTTCAAAACTCCCTAGAGTCCTCCCAAATGCCTTTCTTGTTTTGATATGATCTATACCCATCTGTAATGCTGCTTCAGCTGCACCAACACAAGTGGCCCCTATTAATGTACGAGCAGCGGAGAATCCTTCCATTGCATAATAAAATCCTTTATTCTGTTCTCCTAGGAGATGATCTTTGGATAATTCCAGATCATTTAACACAAAACCACCAGTAGAAATCCCCATGCGTCCCATATCTTCAAGAAGGCTTGTGGTAACATTCTCGTTGTTTTTCAAAGGTATTGCAAAAAAAGAAAAGCCTTTATGCTTTGCTGAAGGGTCAGTTCTTGCAAGGGTTAAATGAATCCCTCCCCATTTTTTGGATTCGGTGATCCCGCTGATAAACATTTTCTCTCCGTTTAACACCCAATGTTTTCCATTGAAATCAGCTTTCGTCTTTGCTGATCCAACTATATCTGAACCTCCTTCATGTTCAGTAACAGCAATTCCACAAAATGCATCTCCAGCAACAATTGGGGGTAAATATTGTTCTTTCAACTTCTTTGTTCCATACCGATCAAGAATAAAACCCCAAGCTGCTTCAACCAAGTAAAGGACAGGGATGGCAAGACTAATGTCAGCTCTTCCAAGCTCTTCAGCTGCAATACAAGCCATCGTCCAATCAAGGTTTGCACCACCATATTCTTCTGAAACAGTTGGAGCAAGAAGACCTAATTCCCCCATTTCCTTGATTATATTCATAGGAATCTGTTTGCTGGTATCAATCTCTCGCACCTTTGGAGTGATATGTTTTTTTGCAAATTCTCTAACAGTTTTTCTCCATAATATTTGTTCTTGAGTCCAATCAAAATCCATTTATTTAACCCCCGGTAACAGTGGAATAGTTAAACTTCCAAATGGCATTACGACGATTTTTGGTTTTTTCCCTTTTCCCTTTATTTTTTTAATTGCATCATCTAGAGCTTTTTGTATATTTGAATATGGCTTGAGTTTAGCTTTTTTAATATCTTCTTTAACTAGATCTGTCACTGCCCACATCTCTGCATTAGTTCCAATTTGTGCCATCTTTGCTGCCTTATGGTATCCTAGTTTATATTCCTCACCAATCTTCTCAAGAACCTCATGACATGTTACTGCTGAGCCAAGTAGTTTCAGAAATACTTCTTCTCCGATACCCATTCGACATTTTGACACAAGAATGATAATACCATCATCTTCAAGTGCAAGTTTACCATTATCTAAAGCTTTTTGAGACTGATATAAATCAACATCCATTGGGTAAGGCGCTGCAGTTATGACAATGTTTCCTTTTTGTTTTAACGGAATGCAAAAAATCTGGTTTGCATATTCAATTGCAGCATTAAATGATTTATGTAAATCACCAGCGGTTACAGCATAAATCTTGTGTTCTCCTGTCAAAATAGTTTGTATGGAAAAGACATTGATGTTTTTTAGTACATTCATGGCATCAACCATATCCTCATGAACAGGGTTTCCTTTTAGAGCAAGAGCTCTTGCTTTATCACTTAAAGCTAGTTTATGATTCATTTCGATTGTTTTGTATGAAGCTACTCCCGGAAGAAACGATTTACGCCCACCGGTATAGCCTGCAAAATAATGAGGCTCAACACTACCGATAACAAGGACGTTTTCATACTCGGGAACGAGTTTGTTTATATACATCTCAGTTCCATTCTTTGACTTACCTAGATACACCATTTCTTCATTATTTCGTGCATCATGGGAAATTATTTGGTTTTTAAACGTCGTATAATGTTTTCCAAATATGTACTCATATTCTTCATCAGTTGGTGAACGGTGGACTCCTGTTGCAACAAGAAATGTTACCTTTGGATGCGAAGAAAGGATGGGAAATAAATACTCTAACACTTTGGATGTTGGAGTAGGCCTTGTGGCATCATTAACAATTACTAATAATTTCTCTGATTTTTTAGCAAACTCTTCAAAAGTTACATTGCCTAATGGTTTTTCCAAAGCCTCTTTGATAACTTTTTTTTCATCTTTTATTTTAATTTTTTTTGGAAAAAGAATTTCATAGGTTTCATTTATTGAAACTTTAATTGCTTCTTTTCCATAAGGTATCTCAACATCCATGTGTCTCCCTCTGATAATAAAGATTTTATAACTGCTATTCTGTATTTATCGCATCCTTAAATAATTCATCCTATCTCTACTTTTTTATATTTTGATATATTCATGCAAAAAACTTAACCATATTAGAATTAGTAATTGGTTACCGTTTTAAATTAATCTAAAAAAAAGAGAACTGTGTATTATTTATTGTGGACCTAAATAATCAAGGTCAAACCAATAACCAGTGCTATTTATATGATGAAATTCTCCTTCTAACACTAGATAATGATTCTTTTCTTGAGCAATTATTTCATCAATGATTTTTTTAATTTCATCATCTGTAATCTTTTCTCTTATTTTTGAGTAATAATCAATTGCTCTTTGTTCACTGTCCATTGCTATTCGTAATGCATCGATTTCATTTGTATCTGGATTAGCTCCCTCTATTTTTTGTAAATCTTTTGGAAATATATCAGAATCAGAATATTTTTTGCTCGTGTTTACAAGTTCAAACCATTCATTTTTGCCTACTTTGTTTTCAAATATTTTTTTAAAAATCTCTAGATGTAAAAGTTCATCTGCTGCAAGACCTTTAAAAACTGTTTTTCCCATATCGCTAGACGTTTGTGCTGCGGCTTTCTGATAAAATGAGTATCCATCCTTTTCCATTTGAATAGCTGTTCTTATTGCATCTTCTATATCTTGAATATCAGATATTTTATTTGTTTCCATCTCTTTATTCATAAGTCTTCTATCAAGATATAAACGATACACTATATAAAACATATATCAATAATGTTGGAATATATAGATGGCGAAACAGTCAAAAAAAGATAAAAATCTTTGATAGTAGCATGTCGCTTCCTAAATTTATCGGCTTACCTACAAATATATATTGTTGTGATTTTATTAGTTCTCTAGTTGGTTTTTAATTAATTTGATATCTTCTTCTTCAGGTTGAAAAGGGTAATTTCGTATTTCAGGGCCTGGAAGACAATTAGCATAGGGTCTATTACATGCCACTTGTCCATCATTACCAGGGCATCCACTTGTCATAAATGGATCTCCTAATGCTATAATTGATGATAATTTTTCTTCATTTATTCCAAAATCTGTTACCTTTCCTGAATCATCAAAACTAAAGGACTCAATTCTACCGAGTCCTTCATCGATTAGATATCTAGCCAGTTGTACTCGTCTATACTGTCCTATTGATGGTTGTGGATGGTCTGCAAGAAAAGAATCTTTTTCTGGGAAAAATGAAAATAAATGAGTGCTTCCACCCAGATCATAGGCTTTTTGTATGGTTTCTATCATTTCTTTTTCAGTTTCCCCAAGACCAACGATTAAATGTACTCCCACGTTTCTTTTCCCAAAAATAGTAATTGAATCTTTATAACATTGCCAATATTCTTTCCATTTATGCGGACCGTTAACATTTTCCCCCCTTATTTTTTCAAATAATTGCGGTGTAGCACAATCAATAGCGATACCAATTTTATCTGCACCACTCTTTTTAAATTCAACTAGATTTTCTTTTTTTAGAATCGTTGGGGAGATAAGAAGTGAGACCGGGGTGTCAAGGTGTTTTTTGAATTTTTTTGTAATGTATATAGTATCTTTTATAGAACGGGTATTGGTAATCATTGAAATACATATTCTTTTAATACTATCAGATTTCAAAGCGATTCTTTGTATTATCTCATCTATATGATAGATAGGCCATTCAACCCTGATAAAACTTTTATCTACATAAACACCAGGGCGTTTCATGGATAGACCACAATAGCTACAGTTTCCAGAACAACCTGATGAGTAGGTTAATAACAAATTTATGCAGGGAAGTTTTGCATTTCTATAAAATCGTCCATTTTTATATCCTAATGTCATTGCTGCTGCAAGACTTGTACGTAAATATTCAGGACTTTCTTTTTGCATAGTTATCAATCTTATTTTATTTTTTTTCAAGTGGGAGTGAACAACATGTTTTTTGCCAATTTATAGTTAATCCATATTCTTTTGCTTTTTCTATTGCTTCATCAGATGGAAGGGCTATTCGGTTAACACCTAGTTCAACTGCTAAAACATCTAGATTTGGATTTGTCCTATCACGGGCACAGCCAAGAGACATGAGAATATTTGGCATTTTAACTCTAGCATCTGCCATAATTCTTGCTATTTGTTTTGGAGAAACGGGACTTATCTTCTGCATGGGTGTGCCTTTTAACGGCATAAGGGAAACAAAAGTCACAACCTCGGGATTATACTTGCTAATCATATCTATTGCTTTGTATTCCCCTTTTATTTCTCCATAGTTCAAACCTATAACAATATGTGGAATTAATGAAATATTTGTTTTGTTTAATATTTCAAGGGTTTGTTTTATTTTTTCTACGCCAAAATCACAGTGATATACATCCCTTAGTGTTTCATCATCACCGATTACATCAATTAATGCTTGGTCAACACCAGCTTTTTTTAGCTTTTCAGCGGTTTTATAATCAAGAATCCCGCAGTGTATTGAGATAAATAGATTTGTTTTTTCTTTTACCGCTTGTATCCCCTCTATAAAATCATTCCAAGGTAGCGAACCGTCCTGTGCGCTGCCACCACTAATTAAACATCCTTTAGCACCTTTGTTCTCCAACTCAACACATTTTTTAAAAAAATCTTGAGAATCAGATACCGGTATCATTGGTTCGAGTATTTTTCCTTTGCAATGATCACATAATAAATTACAATGATTACCAGTAATACTTATAGCAGGATACTCTCCCCAACTATCATGATACCAAAACATTCCTGGATGATAAAAACTAATGTTTTCTCCAAAATTCTTCCAAGCTATCATCCTTGATTTTTTGATTAATGATTCAAATTCTTTATTCATAATATTCACGAAAAATTATCCAGCATTTTCTAAAAACTGTATCCAGATCATCCCAATTATTCTCAAGTAGTTCTCTTCTTTTTTTTGCTCTTTGCAATTCATCAGAGAAGATATTTTTCCATTTAGTTTCATATTCATTTAGAATTGATAAATCCTTTTCTTTGACTGCAGTTGAAGCAGTTTCTCCTGCAATTCTACCGCAAATAACTGCTTGAGGAATACCGCCACCTGTGATAGGATGGGTTTGTCCTGCTGCATCACCAACAAGCATGACGTTCCCTTTTACAGATTGTAAAAAACCACCAACTGGGATTAAACCACTAGTTTTTAAAACTGGATTGTTTGTAACAATATTTTCTTTTTCTAAGAATCTTGTAAAATCATCTAAGAGTTTATTCATATCTCCTATCGGTGTTCCTTGTTTGATTCCAACTCCAACATTTGCAGTTTCTCCTTTTGGAAACATCCAAGCATAACCGCCATAAAACTTTGAATTAAAATATACTCGTGTATATTTCTTAGACGAGATCAAAGGAACAGATTGTTGAACTCCAACAATAAAACTAGTGTTTTCACTATTTATCATATTTCCAACTGTTGAACGGGGGCCATCAGCACCAATAACAATTTTTGAGTTGACTGTTTTTTTTTCCCCTTTTTCATGTATTAGCATTTTATTGTTATGTTTTGAAATACAAGTCGTATTTAAAAAAAGAGATGCTCCTACGTCAGTTGCTTTTTTTACAAGTTCTTTATCAAAAATTTCTCTGTTTAAGACATAGCCCGGAGAATCAGTGATAAAACATTCATCATTTATCGTAAATGTTTTCATACCTTTTATTTCCTGAGCAATACAGGAATTACTAACGTGTATCTGATTGAGTAAAAGCTTTGGAATGTATTCTGCACATTGAACAGGTTCTCCAACAACTTTTTTTTTATCAATGAGCAAAACCTTTGCATTATTTTTAGCTGCAGAGTATGCAGCAGATGAGCCTGCAGGTCCGGCTCCAACAATTATAACATCATATTGATTTTGCATTGATAACTCCTTTGAGTAAATCAATATTTACCGTTGTTTGACGATCAAATGTTCCATTATATGCATCCTGTTGTTTACTTAAATCAAAGCAGGTTGTATTATCAATATCAATTAATATGCCTGGGACTTGTGATTTTTCAAAATCTTCAAGATGCTTTGTATAAAACGCCTCGCAACAACATCCAATATATGAATCGACTCCATCTGATTTAAAACGATCAAGGGTGTTGACTAAATCCTCAAAATTTAATATAGTCGTAACCCACATTTTTTCATCATTGCCACATTTGAATGCATCACCGATACTACAATTACCACATATCAAACAATCTCTTTTATATCGATAATTACAATCCAAGGATTTTGAGCAATACGGTAATAACAAGTGCTTTGGTGAGTTTTTAATAATTTTAGAAAAAGAACCATTAACCGTATGAATTCTGTTAACACTAGAAAGAGGGATACCAAATTTAGTCATCTCAAGTTTTTCAAATATTTTTGTTATAGCAAGAATAAAATCAGAGTCTTGAATACCTGGAATGATGGGTTTGTTTTTTTCAAAAAAATTTGTAATTTTATCACTAATCATGTTTATATCTAAAGAGATATCTTTTAGCTCTGCTTCTAAATCAACAATAATTCCTTTAGGATAAGCAAAAAAATCACCAGTAATAAATGCACTTTGAATTCGGTTAAAACGTTGATTAATCATTAATGAAGTTCGAATTAGACCGCCTTCAGCCTTATAAATAGATTTAATCATTTGCTGTTCGTTTTTTGGAAAAGAAACTTTATTTACCCATGTTTCTGATGCAAATGTTTTTTTGGATTGTTCAAATAACTCCTTTTCTTTACTCGTTAATATTCCTGGTTCAAGAACAATGTCAAATTCTTCTTCAAAATTTTTTGTCATAAGGTTTTTCAAGAAATTACAATCAGGATTATATCCTAATTCCCATTTCAAACAGGTAACTCGCTCTTTGGCTTCATCAATTTCTTTATCTTTGAGTTTTTCTATAGGGATACGAAGAGCTTTAATCATTGTGACAATATCAAAATCAACAAGTAGCGTTCCTTGAAATAAGAAAACATCTCCTTCTTCGGTACCACCAGTTCCAGATATCTTTTTTTTATTTATCTCAATATCATTTCTAGGTCTAAAACATGCTTTTAATCCTAATTCGTCTAGTGTTTTAATTAATGGTTGGGATAATCTATTAAAAAAACCAGGGTCGGCTATACTTATATCAAAATATTTTTTTTCACAGATGATTTCCCAGCCAATCTGTGTTTCATCAAAAAAAATCGTGCCACCGCCAGTAATTCGTCTATTGATATCAATTCCTGCTTTTTTACAAAAATCAACACGTAATTCTTGTTCAGGACTCTGATGATATCCAAGAAGAACTGCATGAGGTTTAAATTGAAGAAAACGAACAGTGTTAGGAATATCATCTTTGTTTTTTGCTTTTAAAAGAACGTGATCAAGTGCTATGTTTTCAACCGCGGTACGCTGCCCGGTATCAAGTAAACGCCATTTGTCCATTTGTTTATTCACTCCAAAAAATGATATCTAGTTATGTAGATGCTGCGTCTACCATTGATAGGATCTGATTTCTTTTAAATCCTTTCTGCTCGATAGCTCCAGCGGGACAAGCAGCGGTACAACTACCGCATCCTTTACAGAGTCCTTCTGTAACATGAGAAACTAAGCGTTCTTTCCCATCTATCTGCTTTTTCACACGTTCAACAGCACTATAGGGGCAAGTTACTTCGCAAATACCACAACCACAACATAAATCTTCATTGACATTTGAAACGATGGCTTCAGTTGAATAGTTATCCTTTGAAATAATAGTTAATGCTCTACCCGCTGCAGCATATGCCTGTGAAATGCTTTCACTTATTGACTTGGGTGAATGGGCCATACCTGCAAGAAATATTCCCTCTGTTGAAAAATCAACAGGTCGAAGTTTAACATGAGCTTCTAAAAAGAAGCCATCCTCATTCAATGGTACTTTTAAAAGTTTGGCAATATCTTTATTATCTTTGTTAGGAAGAACTGCTGAACTTAAAGTTATTAAATCTGCATGAATCAAAAGTTTTTCATCTAAAATTATATCTCTAACGATCACCTCAAGATCTTTCTTACCTTTTTTAACAATAGGTTTTTCGTCAGTTTCATATCTTATAAAAACTACGCCATTTTCACGTGCTTTTTCATAATATTTTTCTTTTAGACCATACGTTCTCATATCACGATATAAAATATAAATCTCAGAGTCCGGATGTTTTTCTTTTATTTTTAGAGCGTTTTTTACTGCATCATTACAGCAAATGCGACTACAATAAGGTCGATTTTCTTCTCTGCTTCCCACACATTGTATCATAACAATTGTTTTACCCTTAAAATTTTCTTTTTTAGCTATCTTTTCTTCTAATTCAAGCTGTGTTAAGACACGACTATCCTTGCCATAGCAATATTCATCTGGTTTAAACTCAGCAGCTCCTGTTGCAACAACAATAACACCATGTTCAATATCTAGTTTTACTTTTGTGTTTTGTATAGTTGTTTTATAGTTACCAATATAGCCTTGCACATTCTCTATTTTAGCATTCTTAAAAACCTTGATTTTTTTATGTTTTTCAACCTTTTCTATAAGATTATTTAGATAATTTTGTACATTGTCGTTATCAAAATTCCAATGAATACGACGAGACATTCCTCCTAATTCTTTTTCTTTTTCAACTACAAACACTTCATAACCTTGATCTGCAATAGAAAGAGCAGAATTCATACCTGCTATACCGCCACCGATAACAAGAGCCTTCTGATTGACATCAAGTGTTATTACCGGTAAAGGTTCAATTAATCTAGATTTTGCAACGGCCATTTTAACTAGATATTTTGATTTTTCTGTTGCACCTGCTGAGTCATTCATATGGACCCATGAACATTGATCACGGATATTTGCCATTTCAAAAAGATGTGGGTTAAGACCGGCTTCCTGTATCGTTGCCTGGAACAAAGGTTCATGAGTTCTTGGAGTACAAGAGGCAACAATTACTCGATTCAACTTGTTTTCTTTGATTTTTTCAACAATTTTCTCCTGGCTATCCTGAGAACATGTATACATGTTTTCCTCAGCATACACAACGTTTTCTAATGTTTTGACATATTCGACAATAGATCCAACATCTACATACGCACCAATATTTATGCCACAGTGACAAATAAACACTCCAATACGGGGTTCTTCATCTATAGTTTTTATTTCCTTTGGATATGTTTTTTTCTCAACAAGTGAATTCCTTTTTGAAGAAATATTACGACTAGCACTTAAAGCAGCACCAGAAGCCTCCATCACTGTTTCAGGAATATCTTTAGGCCCTGAAAATGAACCGCACGTATATACTCCCTCTTTTGAGGTTTTCACAGGTGTAAAAGCATTGGTCTTACAAAAACCATATTCGTCTATGTTTATTCCAAATGTTTTTGCAAGATTTTTTGATTTTTCATTGGGAATAAAACCAACTGAGAGTACAACCATCTCAAATTCTTCAGTAATTATATCTCCCTGATCATTTTCATATCGAATGAATAGATTCTTGTTTTTTGGGTTTTGTTTAATATCAGAAATGCGACAGCGGACAAAACGAACACCATCTTCATTTTTTGCTTTGTTATAGTACTGTTCAAATCCTTTTCCATATGTTCTCATATCCATATAAAAAATCGTAGGTTGAATCTTAGATAGATGCTCCTTAGCGATTACTGCCTCTTTGATTGCATAGGTGCAACAAACAGAAGAACAATAGTTATTGTCACAAGATTTGTCTCTGGAGCCAACACATTGAATCCAAGCTACCTTTTTTGGTTCTTTTTTATCAGAGGGGCGAACTATATGTCCATCATAAGGTCCTGATGCAGATAATATTCTTTCAAACTCTATGGAGGTTATCACATTTTTATACCTTTTATAGCCATATTCATGTTTTATTTCAGCATCAAACTCATCAAAGCCCGGGGAAAGAATTACAGAACCTACCTCTATTTCAACTAGTTCATCTGTCATCTCGTGATCAACAGCATCGGCTTCACAAGTTCGTACACATTCATAACACTCTGAACAACCGCCGCAATTCAAACATCGTCGTGCCTCTTGCATTACTTCTTCTTCACTATATCCTAATTCTACCTCATTGAAATTATTTTTTCTTTTTTCAAGCGGTAGATATCGCATAGGGACTTTTTTTTCCTTTTTAACCCCTTGAGTATCAAACTCTGCAATTTCCTTTTTTACGCCTCTCCCCTGTGCAATATCTTTTCCCTGTATATATCTATCAATTGAAACTGCTGCTTCTTTACCATCGGCGATAGCTTCAATTACCGTACCTGCCCCTTTTATTGCGTCACCGCCACAAAAAACTCCTTTCATATTTGTTTCAAAAGTTACCTCATCTGCTTGTATAGTTCCCCATTTATTGATTTTCAAAGCATCATCATTAGCAAAATATTTAGCATCTACTTCTTGACCTATTGCTAAAATTAGACTATCAATTTCCTTTATAAAATTTGAGTTAGGAATTGGTACAACTTTTCTTCTACCGCTGCTATCAACCTCATCGGTTGACTGCATTCGTACGCATTCAATAGCAGTCAATTTTCCATTTTTTCCTATTGCTCGTACAGGTGTCATATAATGGATAAGTTTTGCACCTTCTTCTACAGTCTCATC
>CAZKUB010000201.1:0-1913 GCA_964555835.1 uncultured Thermoplasmatales archaeon | reverse complement strand
TCGATGAACTATGTGTTTTAGACCAAAAATCAGTTTATATTCATATCAATTTCTTTAAAGAGGGTATGCCTTTAATACCGCTGTGCATATCGACAAATTCAAGATGAATATTCAACTTTTGACAATTTCGATTCTAATATAAAAATAACTTCTTCAAGTTTTTCCAAACTAAAAACATCCGTATATTTATTAAAATCAGAAACTAATACAAACCTTGTTTTATCATGTTCAACAAGAATCTTGTTTCCACCGATTTCGTTTACACCGCCAAATAAAGTCAACTGCATAACATCAAATACTCCTTTCAATCATTAAATTCCCACCTCATTAAGACGCCTGCATATCACAATATCTTTTTTAAACTCAACAAATAAATCCTCATTTTGGAACTCAAGCATAACATGATCCGGTCGGTTACTACTTTTTTCTTTATACTCACCATAAATAATGACAGAGCCAACCTGGACAACGCCAAAAACTCTAGCCATATTAAAAACAAGCTCTCTAAACTGCTGACAAGTACAAGAGTCTGCATCTACAGAATTTGGTATTTCAAAAAGAAAATACTCGATTCTTTCAATTTTACAAAGTTCAGATACATTATCATCAGCGGTTAAAAAACAGATAATATTATGTCTTCTTTCCTCAGATATACTAAGTGTTGAAACAAGTATTTTATCATTGTTTTCTTTATCATAGGATAGCTTTTCTATACCAGGAATAATTCTGAGAACACCATCAACCACTGAATTATATTCCCTTTGAGCAAGATATGCTGCTTTTCTGGTTTTTTTCTTTTTCCGATTAGCAAACTCATCAAAAATATGCTTGTTATATCTGACATGTTTTTTCATCTCAGTGATATCAGAAGCATTGTATTTAGAATTCTGAGCGGCTTTAATCTCCTCTTTAACACCATCTACTAAAATGATTTCTTTAGGGGAAATCTCTCTAAAATTTGAAAAAAACCGGTTATAAAACATATTCGTATCAGCACTAAAAACAATCCTTTTGCTTTGCGGCCATTTTCTTATATTTTCAAATCTTTCACAAAAAGCATCCATGTTCTTAAAAGAAATCACACCACTTGCAAGCAAGACCTGAATAAAATCTGAATAACTCGGCATCTCAGAGGCATAATCGCCAAAACTAAACCGTTCATCATCAAAATCCTGTCTGGTAATTTTAACTTTCAAATTAAAGGTATGGCCATTTGCTTTGGCATCAATCATATGCAGATTATATAAAGGAAAGGAAACCCGTATGTTATCACTAAGCAGATTAAAAAGAACCTGTAGCTCATCAACAGTACAAAACTCTTCAACCGTCATACCGCCAAACCCTCCACCCTGTTATCATCCTTGAAATCTCTTAGGACCTGTACAGATGAAGGAATCATCATAAATGGCTTGGCTTCAAGTGGATCATCGACTGATAGATAAAAAATATGATTAATAACATTACATTTAGGTGAAATAAAGTTGTTAGCAGAAAGAAGAGATGCTGCAACAAGAGTCTTTTTACCAGATGTAATATCTAAAGCGATAGAAAAACCATTTTTTACTAAATCATTCATTATCTTAAAAACTTCTTTACCGATTGATAAAAAAATAGCATCTCCTAAAACATGAGTTTTTATCTCAGCTTCGACATCAAATTCTTCATTAAGTATGTTAATTGCAGAAACTACGGTATCAAGTTTTTCTTTATCAGCCTCCTCGACAAAAACATAAACAATATCAGGAGTATAACAATCGTTTTTTAACACAGCATAATATGAATTAATTAAAGCCCAGATTGATCTGCCAAGTAGGGTGATATATGCATTTTTCATTATTTCATCCACAAAAATATAATTTTTAAAAACAACTAACCGTTTATAAACTTCTCCTTGTTATAATCGTTAATGTATA
>CAZKUB010000200.1:0-3066 GCA_964555835.1 uncultured Thermoplasmatales archaeon | reverse complement strand
TTTAATCATTTTTTGTTGATCATTAAGTTCTAGTTTCATGGAGGTTCGAATAAAATTAGTAAACATAAAGGTTTCTATTTGACAATAGTGTTTATAGTGTTGAAAAAAATAAAAAAGAAAAAATTATTATTTATACTTTAGTGATTTTTGTAGCGGATAGTGGTTTAAATGGAACCCCGGTCATATAATTTTCTATGAAATGTTCTTCGCTTATCCAATATTCTTCATAGAGTTCCATATCTAAAGTCATTCCTTCCATTGTTATAGTTACGCGTTTTATAGTTACAGTTATTTGTACTTCATCTCCGATACTATAATCTCCTGTTAAATCTCCTTCAAATATAAATTGAGCTTTACTTGTATATGTTCCATCTCCATCATCTTGAGAATATTCAAATTCTATTGTAGTTATCTCTGTTGTTTCATCATATGAAATTTTATCTATTGTATCTTGGAAAATTAAGGTGTCACCATCATTGAGAGAGTTATAGTATGTCTTCATAGTTGTTCCTGACATTTCAAACTGCATATCGTCTCCAAATTCTTGAGCAATCATTGTAACTGTTTTAGGTTCTGTTAACCCGCCATCATTTTCTGTACATCCGCTTAAGAATATTACTATTCCCAACAATAGTATGCTTAATACAATTATTCCTTTTCTCATAGCACATCCCTTTTTTACTGGCAGGTTTTAAATGTTATTTATATCTTTTGTGTAGGTAAGCATGTATCTAATTATATCTACTATTAAGGAAAGAAATATAACAAATTAAATTATTCAGAGTCCGGGGAAATTTCTTTGAAGAAAGGATACATCCATATTTATACAGGTAATGGAAAAGGTAAAACAACAGCGTCACTTGGGCTTGGTTTGAGAGCCGCTGGTGCAGGATATAAAGTTCATATGTTTCAGTTTATGAAAGGTCGTAGATATAGTGAGCTTGATGGTCTTGAGAAAGTAGATAATTTTACAATTTCACAACATGGTCGTGATGAATTTGTAAATAAAGAAAACCCTGAACAAGTTGATATTGATCTTGCAAGAGAAGGTTTTTCTAAAGCCAAAGAACTCATAAACAGTAATAGCTATGATATGATAATTCTTGATGAAATAAATGTTGCAGTTGATTTTAATCTTATATCCTTAAATGATATGCTTAAGCTTGTTGAAGAAAAACCTGAAAAACTTGAAATTGTACTCACTGGTCGCTATGCTAATCCTGAACTTATAAAAATAGCTGATTATGTTTCAGAAATCCTTGAAATCAAACATCCATATCAGATAGGTATCAAGTCAAGAAAAGGTGTTGATTTCTAATTTGTTGGAATGATTAATATGATTGATAAAAAAGAACTTGAAAGAATAAAACAGGAGAAAGAAAACTGGGAAAAAAATTGTTATAATCCTCTTGTAAAAAAGAAACCTGAACGTAGAAAAACGTTTGAAAACCTCTCCAGTAATCAGATTAAAAATTTGTATACACCGCTAGATATCTCTCATCTTAATTATTTGAAAGATATTGGTTTCCCGGGTAGTTTTCCTTTTTTACGTGGTGTTCATGCAACTATGTATCGTGGAAGGCTTTGGACGATGCGTCAGTTTGCAGGTTTTGGCTCTGCAGAAGAGACAAACAAGCGTTATAAGTATCTATTAGAACATGGTGAAACAGGTCTATCTGTCGCGTTTGACTACCCAACTTTGTATGGTTATGATACAGATCATAAAATGTCTCGTGGGGAGTTTGGTAAATGCGGTGTAGCAATAAGTAGCCTTAAAGACATGGAGATTCTGTTCAGCGGGATTCCAATTGACAAAGTTACTACCAGCATGACAATTAATGGACCAGCAGCGATTGTCTGGGGTTTTTATATTGCCAATGCTGAGAATCGTGGTATTTCAAAAGATATAATTGGTGGAACCATTCAAAATGATATATTAAAGGAATACATTGCACAGAAAAGCTATATATTTCCACCAGAACCCTCAATGAGATTAATAGTTGATACCTTTGAATATGGCTCAAAATATTTGCCAGCTTGGAATACAATTAGTATCTCTGGTTATCATATCCGTGAGGCAGGGTCTACAGCTGTGCAGGAGCTTGAATTTACTGTTGGTGATGGTATTGAATATGTTAAATGGGCGCTTAAGCGTGGTCTTAAAATAGATGATTTTGCACCTCGTCTAAGCTTTTTTTTCAATGCTCATAATGATTTTTTTGAAGAAATTGCAAAATATAGAGCTGCTCGTAGAATTTGGGCAAAAGAGCTTAAAAAACTTGGTGCTAAAAAGAATCGTAGTATGCTTATGCGTTTTCATACACAAACCGCAGGATGTAGCCTTACTGCTCAGCAGCCTGAGATAAATATCGTTCGAGTTGCTCTTCAAGGTCTTGCAGCAGTACTTGGTGGTACACAGAGTCTTCATACCAATAGTATGGATGAAGCCCTTGCTCTGCCTTCTGAAAAAGCAGTGAGAATTGCTTTGCGTACTCAGCAGATTATCGCTGAGGAAAGCGGTGTTACTGATACCATTGATCCACTTGGTGGTTCTTATTATATCGAGTGGCTCACTGATGAAATGGAGGAGCAGACCTATAAATACTGGGATCGTGTGGAAAAACTAGGCGGGGTTTTACCGGCTATTGAAAAAGGTTTTTACCAGCGTGAAATCGCACAGGCTTCATATAAATATCAGAAAGAAATTGATGAAAAGAAAAGAACAATAGTAGGAGTTAATAATTATCAACTTGATGAAGAAATTGATATTCCTCTTCTTAAAATGGATGAAAAAGGTGAGGAGCGTCAGATTAACCGGTTGAAAAAACTTAGGAAGGATAGAAATAATCAGAAGGTTGAGCGTAATCTTGAAAAACTGAGAAAAGCTGCCAAGGGTGATGAAAACATGATGCCTTATATTCTTGAAAGTGTTCATTCTTATGCAACGCTTGGTGAAACCTGTCAAGTTTTACGTGATGTGTTTGGCGAGTATGAGGAGCCTGTAATTTTTTGAGGTGAAAAAAAAATTGGTTGAGAGAAAAATTAGAGTATTGGTTGCAAAACCTG
>CAZKUB010000199.1:0-2129 GCA_964555835.1 uncultured Thermoplasmatales archaeon | reverse complement strand
ATTGATACGCTGATACCATTCATGCCCGCAATGTTCACATTTCTTTTTACCCATAATGCATCATTAAAAGGTATGTTATGTTATGTATTTAAAGGTTTGGTTAAAAAAGGTATTTTACGTTTTGCTTCTTTAGTCGATCTTTTATTTGCTTCATTGTTTCCGGTTGATGTGTTTTAAAAAGTGAAATTGCCTTATGTTCATATTCTTTTGGTATTTTCATTTTGTATTTTTCATACTTTGGTCCCGCTGCTCGTAATTGAAAACCTTTTAATTCATATGCTACTGGCTCAAATAGATTTGTTGATTGTGCTGATTTTTTTGTTTGTTTTATTACAGGTTCTAAGTATGTATCAGGGTTCTTTGATGCTTTTTCTAAACCAGTGCTCCAGTGCTCTCCTTTATAAAATGGTCCTTTTATGTATTCTCTGTCTTTTGTCTCTTTTAGGTTTTTAATTATTTGTTTTTTAAGTTTCGTTTCTTGTTTATTTGAAAAAGGTGTTCCTATACCATCTAGAAATGTTTTCTTTTTCTCCTTTTCTATTTTCCAATTTTCCACTGTTTTTTTAGTTGAAACTTGTTTTTGTTTTTTGCTTGTTAATCTTTTTGGTGATTTTAATTGTGTTGTTGGGGTTGAGTGTTTCCATTGTTTTATTACTTCCGCATTATGTGCTGACATTATATCTCTTACTCTTCCTTCGGGTATGTTTAATTGAGAAGATATTTCTTTTGGTGTTAGTTTATCATGAATTATTTTTTTATGTATATTTTTTAGTTTTGCTACATCACTATGAATTACGGCTGTTTTTGGTTTTTTCTTAAATATCTTCAAAACAGGAATTGGTGCATCATACTCTTTTGATAGTTTTGATAATTTTTTAGTTAATCTGTCTGGTTTTATTCCGGCTTGTTCTCCTTTTTCTTTTGCGATCTTTAATAATTGGTGTGCTCTTTCTCTTGAAGGATGTCCAGATGATAGTTTTCCCTCTAACTCTAATACTGCAAATTCGTAATCATCCTTCGGTTTAGTCATTTTATTTCCGTTTCTTATATTTCTTTTTATAAATTTTAATTCTATTCAGTGCATCCCTGTCTTTTCCGTGCCTCCATTCTGATTCTGGATCTCTTAGTGATTTTTTTCTTGCTTTTACTTCTTCAGATAGTTTAATGTATTTTCTACCTTTAATTTTATCGTGTGGTATTTTCTTTTTCGGTTTTTTAGAAAAATCTGCGTATCCTTCTCTGTTTGCGTGTGCAACTACTTTATATGTTCCTGGGTATGCTGCTTCTTTAACAAAAAAATAATCTCCACCGAATGCTTTATCCAATTTTCTTTCTGCTTCCAGTGCTTCCTTTTTTGGGTTGCTTGCGAATACGTCGTAATCTTGCGTATGCCTTTGCAAATATTTTGGAAAACGTGCTTTTAACGCTTGTTCCCCATATACTATTTCTCCATCTGTTAACGTTCCTAAAATAACTCCATCTATCTTATGTTTCTTACTATGGAAACTTCTAGTGTGTTCTTCGCATACATCATCTCTTGGTCTTGTTCGATAATTCTTTTTATTGTTTACTTTGGTTTTTTTAGTGTAAGATTTAGTGCTAACTCTACTTTTTTTCTTTTTGTATTTCTTCTTGCGTCTTCTGGGACTTGCTATACCATCAAATTGTGGTAATAGCGCTAAAGGATCTTGCATAGGTATACCACGCTAATAAAAAGAAAGAGTTGATGCTCTTTCTTGTGATTATTTGCGCCTTCTAACTGTTCGATATCTTTTTCCTACTGCCTTTTTCCTATAGTAAGGTTTAACACGCTTTCCTTGTTTTGTAGTGTATCCTCTTACTAATCTCCTTTTTCGGAGGCTTTTTACTTTTCTTCTTTTATATGCCATTTGTATTTCTCCTATATCTTTTTTTATCCAGATTCCGCTGGATCCGTTTATATCAATCCATTTAACATATCTTGAAGTTGTTTATCTTTGTCATCTCTTTGTTTTTGTCTTTGCTTGCTTAGTTGTTTCCGTTCCTCGTCTGTATATGCGTTGTACTTGCGTTTTGCGTCTTCCCTGGCCTTCTTTCTTATTCGCTTGAGTTCTTGTTCCAGTTGCTTGTCTTTGTATTCTAAAGACGCT
>CAZKUB010000198.1:0-2547 GCA_964555835.1 uncultured Thermoplasmatales archaeon | reverse complement strand
TGATGTGAAGGTAACCTTAAAAACAGTTAAGGAAATACCCCGTGCAAAATCAGGAAAGTATAAAAGATTTGAACAAAAACTTCCCATAAAATACGGGGATAATGGATAAACACATATGAAAAAAATTCTGGCACTCGGAGATGTTTCTCTTGAAACAAAAGATGGCGCAAATCCGTTTTCAAAGATTGAGCATCTGTTCAAAGATGTTGATTTTGTTATATTAAATCTTGAAACCGTTATAGCTGAAAAGCAAAGAGCGTATCAATTCAAGGAAAAATCAGTTGTTTTGTTTGTCTATGGTGAAGAAATCCAATGGCTTCTGCAATACAGAGATAAATTCATTTTCACTTTGGCAAATAACCACATATATGACCTTGGAGAAGAAGGATATAAAGATACTGCAAACTTTCTAAAAAAAAATAGTTTTATGTTCGTACCTCCGGACGCATCATTGATTCTGAAAACAACAAATCCATGCTTAAAACTTGACGCCATATATCATGGCATTAAAAACAGCCATTATAGAAAAACCGTTGATATGAAATCCTCTTTAACAAACAAAACTATCAATATACTGAGTATTCACTGGGGAGCAGAGAATATATTACTTCCTTCTCTCAAACAGATGGAATTTGCAGACTTATTACACAAAAAGGGATTTGATATCATACTGGGACACCATTCTCATACACCGCAAGGATGTTTATCAAAGAATAATAAATTCACAGCTTTTTCTCTGGGCAACTGTAATATGAAGCACGGGATAAAACAGAAAAGGTTATACTGCATAGGTCTTATGTGTAAAATTTCTATTTTAGAGGATAAAAAAATCATTTACAGGAAAATCCCTATTGAGATGGATAACAATTACAAACCTGTGGAGTTAAAGGGAGAAAACGTGATATCTGTACTCAATCAATTAGACGGGATGGTTGATGTTTCAAAATCCAGATTTCTCAAGTTGAAATATCGATTCTATTATCATTCACATATGTCCAAAATTTATATTACCGGCAATTTTTTTTACGGCTGGATGCCGAGAATAAAAAAATATGGCATAAAGCATTTTATTATGATGCTAAGGTGGTTTATTTCTAAAATTTTCATAACATCTTTTTTGTTTTTGCCCTTCCATAGTTATTCTAAAGCTACTAAACTAATGAAGAAAATAAATAAATGATTAAAAAGATATTTACAGTATTAACAGGAGATGTTGTAGGGAAGATATTAGCATTAATTATCACCTTTGTTCTTGCCAAAAACCTTTCTATTGAAGATTTTGGAGTATATAGTTACATATTAAGGATGCTGGGACTAATGGGGATAGTTGTAGCGCCTTTTGCCAATATTTATCTCAGGGACCACAGGTATTTTAAATTTAAAAAGTATGATTTCTCGTACATATGGATAAGTTTTATCCTATCCATAGTTTTCTTTGCCGTATTAAAACATTTCATATACCACATTCCCTGGCCTTTATTCCTGTTTGCAGCAACGCTCATCGTTTCTTCAGCAGGCAAGAGTTATTTCAATGTCTATGAAGAGTATAAAAAGTTTTCTCTGCTCTATGTCTTACAGGAAATCGGAATACTTGCCATTATATCATACCTCATTTTTGTTTTAAATATGAAAACTCCCACTTCGTTAATCTTCTGGTCGCAGGCAATTTCTATTATAATTATATTGCTTTATTTACTAAAGTCTATTGATAAAAAGAATATAACATTCAGGGTGAATTTTTTTGCCCTGAAGAAAACATATTCTGATTCATTTTATCTTGTTTTTTATTGGACTCTTTTGCCCATTATCGCTTTTATGGATATGTTTTTTGTGGAAAAATATCTTGCCAATTATGAACTCGGTTTATACGCTTTTTCTCTGAAATTATACCAGATATCATTGATTGGTCTTGCTCCCATGCTGACTGTGCTCAGGATAAAACAGATTGATATAGCAAGAGATTCAAAGTACGTTGATTTTTTGAAACGCAATATCAAAAAGGTATCTGCCTTTGCTACCGTTTTCTATCTGCTATCTGTTTTAACCGTTCTTCTTATTACATTTATTTTCTTTAAAGAATACAAACCATCCATCTGGGCAACAATTATACTTGTTTCAACCAGTTTTTTCAGTTATCTGGCATTGCCTTTTTCGTTTCTTATGGCTTTCCGCAAATATAAACTCGTATTTATAAATTCTGTAGTAGCGCTTATGCTGAATTTTATAATTAATTATTATTTTATTCCCATATACGGAATACTTGCCGCTGCCGCTTCAACCTTTATTGCAATTTCTTTTATAAATATATCAGGAATGATATTGTCATTAGTGTTGTCTACCAAAGCACATGAAAAATCAAAAAGAATGCAGAAGTAATAGAATCTGTACTGCTTGTAAATCTAGCGAATTAGGTTTTTATTCTCATCCATTGTACAAACGATGTGCAAATTGCGGTTCTATAATACAAACAGAGAACATTTTTGCGATTAAAGATTATTACAAAAATAGACGTATGGATTTTTCACACCAAAAAGGTTCATATAAAAC
>CAZKUB010000197.1:0-3613 GCA_964555835.1 uncultured Thermoplasmatales archaeon | reverse complement strand
ATGTTAAACCAAGTATTTCTACAAAAAATAGTTAAACAAATAGAGCATTATTCAACATAGGTAGGGATAATAATTTGGTTAAAAAAATATTTGTAGTCGATGATAAAACAGACTTACGTTATTCAGTTAAAACATGTCTGGAAGATCTAGATCCTAACATTGAGGTCATATGTATCAATAGCGCAGAAAAATGCCTAGAAAAACTTGCAAATAATGAATTTCCCGACCTAATTTTATTGGATATAATGATGCCAAATATGACTGGATGGGAAATGTTTGACCGACTTAAAGAAAATGATTCTTGGAGACATATTCCCGTTATATTTTTAACTGCAAGAACGGATTATATTGCAAAAAATGCTGGTAATTTTCTAGCAGATGATTATATTGAAAAACCATTTGAAATGAAAGATTTATTTAAAAGGGTTAATAAAATATTAAAAAAGTAACATGATGGATAGATATATATGAATAACAAAATAATGGTTGTTGATGATGATTCATATATACTTATCGCTCTTCGTGAATTATTTGAAAATCATGGTTTTGAGGTTTATACTGTTCCCAGTGGTAAAGATTGTATATATGAGTTAAAAAACGGTTTTCAGGGTGTTATTCTTATGGATATTATGATGCCTTTTATGAATGGATGGGATACAATCCGTGAAATTATAAAAGAAAATCTTCATAAAGACATAACGATCTCTATACTCACTGCAAAAGATATGCCTGATCCTGATATGCAGGATCTAAGAGCATATGTCAAAGATTACATCACAAAGCCTTTCGAACCGCAAGAATTAGTCTCAATTGTCAGAAATTATTTTAAAAACAATTAGAAAAAATTATTATAATCCTATAAAACTTTTGCAATTTGAATTAAAAGTTTGTTTTTCGAATCTTTTTGATCTATAAGTATTCTTCCTTCTTGTCTCCAGGGTCTTGAAGGATGAAAAACCTCTTTTTCCAGTATTGGGTTTAGACCAAGGGATTTCGCAGCTTTTAAAATATTGTCAATAGACGGTTTTTCAACTGCATATTTAGTTGGTACTTTTCTACCAGAAAGTCTTGAAACTGAGCTATCAAAATAAATAGGGTAAACAACGTATTTGTCTTCGCCTCTTGAGACCATTTATTATCACAATTTTCACTTATTAGTTAGAAAGTAATATGGCGTTGACTGTTCCACATTGTCCAGGTCTAGAGGTAACTTTTGCTTTTCCAATTTTTGTTTCAATAATTGCGCCTTTGTTTAGTATATTACGACGTACGTAATGTATATTTGCAGGATTTTCAACGACAGACGTTATTTCTGTTTTTGTTGTTTTTTTATTTTTAGGATCTACAACATATACTATATCTGTTGTTTTAACACGCATTTTCCTGTTTTTTCCCATAGTTCTTACTTTTTTAACAGCAGGTTTGCCAATTGTTGTAAGATGTCTTTCTCGACCTATTTCAAATTTTCTTTTACCGCGGGCATAACGTATCCTTCTACCGCTATTGCTTCTTTTTGAGCTACCTTGCCAAATTGCCATTAAAGTAGGGGAATAAAGAAGAGGTATTTAAATAATATGGAGGGTAGAAGTCTTCTTATAAATTAATATTTTACGTAATCTCTTCTGCATGATTTTGGGTGAGTTATTATAAAAAAACACTTTTTTTGATTATTTAGAATGTTAAAAATAGGTTTTATAAACGATGAGGTATTTTGAAAATTCAGAGATAAGGAATTAATATGAGACGCGCTGTTGTTATTTATGCAATCATATTTTTAATAATTGCAATAATTCTAGCTATTGGTGGTGCTACTCTCTATGATTATTGTTATGAATATTATATCTTAGCTGTGAGGCATAATCAGTTAGTAGGAATTCCGTTTTTAAATATAGAAAAAATAGATACGACCCCTCTCGAAAAAGGGATGTTACTGGGAAAGTTTATGTCCATCTTTGGTTTTATTTCTATTTTCGTCAGTGCCTCATTAATAGCGATAGGTTTTGTACTTGAAGAAGATAATCCAAAGTATTTGCCTAAAAAATAGATAGTATTTAGATTCCAGTTGGACAATTCCTGAGTATTTTTCAATTATTTTTTAATGGTATATATCAAGTTTTCAATTAGTTATATGAAACAAACATTTTCACACTGAAAATATTTATAATCATAAAATTCAAATAAGTTTCTCCGTTGCCTTGAATAGTGGAGAAAATAAAAAATCAAGACAAAGCTTCTAACAGTGAAAATAAAACAAAGGGTGTAGAGACACTTCTTGGAGATCCAAAGAAAGCCATCATAAAACTTTCAATACCTATGATCATTGCAATGTCTGTTCAGACAGTTTATAATTTTGTTGATACATTATTTGTATCAGGTTTCGGAAAAGATTTTTTTACACAATCACCTGTACCAGGAATAGGGGACCTTGGTGTTGCAGCAATCGGACTTATATTTCCATTTTTTATGATGGCAATTGCATTATCAACAGGCATCGGCGTGGGATGTGCATCTGCTATTTCAAGAAGAATTGGCGCAGATGATAAAACTGGTGCTGATAACGTAGCAGAGCATTCCATCATAACCACTCTTCTTATTGCATCACTTTTTAGCGTGTTATTGTTTTTTTTATCAGAACCCCTGCTTAGTATAATTGGTGCAGGTGCATCACTACCTTATGCAGTTTCTTATGGTAAGGTTATTTTTGCTGGAAGCATTAGCATTTTTTTTATAAATGTTGCAACGGCAATACTTCGAGGCGAGGGTGATGCAAAAAGAGCTATGTATGCAATTATCTTTGGAACAATATTAAACATGATACTTGATCCATTCTTTATCTACACGTTTAGATTAGGTGTCGTGGGAGCAGCATATGCGACAATTTTGTCTATGACTGTGACTTCTTTAATCTTGATTTATTGGTTGTTTTTCAAGAAAGATACATATGTAAATTTTAAACTCAAACATTTCAAATTCAAAAAAGATATCATCCTTGATATCTTCAAAGTAGGTTTTCCAGCCTCAATTCAGCAGTTATCCATGTCCTTGACCATGCTTATTATAAATATCATTATAATAAACGTGGCTCTTGCAGGAGATGCAGGAATCACCATATATACCATTGGTTGGAGAGTGGTCATGCTTGCTATTTTACCACTTCTAGGTCTTGCAACAGCAGTGACTTCAGTTACCGGTGCAGCATATGGTGCAAAAAAATACAAAAAACTAGATATTGCCTTTATGTTTTCAGCTAAATTTGGATTAATCACTGAAATTATCATTGCATGTATTATTTTTTTAATAGCCCCCATTATTACATTGATTTTTACAACAGGGGAAGGTCTTCCAGAATTACGATCTGATATTGAGTTGTTCATTAAAATCTCTTGTTTGTTTTATCCTGGAGCAGCCCTTGGTATTGCTTCATCGGCGATGTTCCAAGGAACCGGAAAGGGAATGTATGCATTACTAGCAACACTTCTGAGAACCATCATACTGTCACCCATACTTGCAGTTGTATTATGTTGCATCTTTTCAATGGGCCTTGCCGGAATCTGGTGGGGATTAGTCATTGCAAATATCACAGGATCGATGGTAGCATTTGGATGGAGTAGGC
>CAZKUB010000196.1:0-2769 GCA_964555835.1 uncultured Thermoplasmatales archaeon | reverse complement strand
CATATTTTCAATCATCCCCTAACAGCATGCATGGATACAACGTCACAGATCCAAACAAAATAAACCCTGAATTAGGCTCACAGGAAGATTATGAGAATTTTTGCCAAACCCTTAAAAATAATCAACTAGGACACATAATTGATATCGTCCCCAACCACATGGGAATCATTGGTAACAATAACCATTGGTGGATGGATGTATTAGAAAACGGCCAAAGCTCGCTTTATGCAAATTACTTCGATATAGATTGGACACCTGTAAAAAAAGAACTCTATGGAAAAGTTTTACTTCCTGTGCTTGGTAATTTTTATGGCAGAGTTCTTGAAAACCAAGAAATTCAGTTATCATTTAACAATGGTGAGTTTAGTATTTATTATCATGAACATCGTTTCCCTATAGACCCTGGAACATATCCAGTAATACTTGAGGGAAATATAGAAGAATTAGAAAAACAAAATGACCAAAACGATTTAGATTATGCAGAATATACTAGCATTATAACTGCTCTTAAAAATCTACCGTCTTGCTTCCAAACAGACCCAGAAAAAATGCATGAAAGAAGTCGTGAAAAAGAAATATCAAAACAAAGACTAGCAACATTGGTATCACGATCACAAAGAATAGAGTCATTTATATCACAAAGACTTACTTTTTTTAACGGGGATAAAACTAATCCAAAAAGTTTTGATCCACTAGATGAACTACTAAACATGCAGTCTTACCGACTTTCATTTTGGTCTGTGGCTGCTCAAGAAATAAATTACAGGCGCTTTTTTGATATAAATGAATTAGCAGCTATTCGTGTAGAGGACGAAAACGTTTTTAAACATTATCATGAGCTTGTATTTAATCTAATAAAAGACGAAAAAATAGATGGAATTAGAATAGATCATCCCGACGGTCTATATGATCCACCAAATTACTTTAGAAGACTTCAAAAAGAATGCCTATTGCATATGATAATAAAAGACTGGAATCAAAATCGTAGTAATGATGATAATCATAATGAGGAGCTGGACATTGAGTCATTACAAGATTCACTAGAAAAACTTCTTACAAATGAATTTTCTAGGTCTCCTACCTTTTATATAGTTGCGGAAAAGATATTAGAGAGCGAAGAAGCTTTGCCTAATAATTGGAATATTCATGGAACAGTTGGCTATGACTTCCTTAACAGATTAAATGGACTATTTATAGACTCTAAGAACCAAAATGAATTTGAAAAACTTTACAAAAAATACATAGGACACAGCATAGATTTTGAAGAATTAGTTTACAGCAAGAAAAAATTCTTCGCACTAGTACCTATGGCTAGTGAGATTAATGCTATTGGTCACAGATTAAACAGAATATCAGAGACTAATAGAAATTACAGAGACTTTACAAGGAACGATCTAACAGTAGGTATAAGAGAAGTTATAGCATCTTTTCCTGTTTACAGAACATATATATCACCAGACAGTATTGATGTTACAGAAAGAGACAAAAAATATATTTACCAGGCCATGCGTAAATCACGCAAAAAAGCCCCTGCACTCAATTCTGCCGTCTATGATTTTTTAAATGACGTATTGCTTTTGCGTATCAATATCGATCCAGAAAGTAAGGAAAATTTATTATATAAAGATTTCTTAATGCGTTTTCAACAGTTAACAGGACCAATAATGGCCAAAGGTTTAGAAGACACATCTTTTTATGTTTACAATCGTCTTTTATCACTGAACGAAGTTGGTGGAGATCCTTTATGTTTTGGGTATAGCGTAGAGAATTTTCATAAGCAGAATATTGAAAGAAACAAAGACTGGCCCTATAGCATGTTAAGTTCCTCAACACATGATACTAAACGCAGCGAAGATTCCAGAACTAGGATAGACGTTCTGAGCGAAATACCCGAGGAATGGAAAACAAAAATATTGGAATGGGCAAATATTAACGAAAGGTTTAAAAAGGAGATCGAGGGCGCTTTAAAACCTAGAAGAAATACAGAATATTTTATTTATCAAACACTAATAGGTGCTTGGCCTGATGAAGACATGACAGCAGATAGTTTTGAAGTTTTTATTGAACGTGTCTGCAATTACATAATAAAAAGTACAAGAGAAGCCAAAATCTATACGAACTGGTTAAAACCAGATCTTGATTATGAAGAAGCTGTCTTGAGTTTTGTAAAATCGATATTAACAGATCCTGAATCAAAATTTTTAGATAGTTTTATACCTTTTCAAAAAAGAATATCTGCACTTGGAAAGATAAACAGTCTATCAGCCCTCTTGCTTAAAATAGGATCCCCAGGGGTTGTGGATATTTATCAGGGCAATGAGTTTTGGACTTACAATATGGTAGACCCTGATAATAGACGACCTGTTGATTTTGAGTCAAGAATTCATCTATTAAACGAATTAAAAGATGTAAAAATAGATTTAAAAGCAACAGAACAGTTTATTAAAAATAACATTGAATGGATTAAATTCATTTATACTTGGAAAGGATTAAATTTTAGAAGACAAAACAAAGATCTTTTTCTTGGTGGAGATTATGTTCCTCTGCAAGTAGAAGGAGAAAAAAAGAAAAAAATTATCGCTTTTCTTCGTAAAAGAGGTAAAAAAGTAGCTCTTGTGGTCGCATCAAGATTTTTTGCTAATTCCTCTCTAGACAAAGATTATAGAATTTCGCCAGACTTTTGGCAAAACACAAGAATAGTTTGTCCAAAAGATTTAGATGATTTAACACAATTACGAGACATCTTTTGTGATCACACAGTTGAAATAA
>CAZKUB010000195.1:0-3058 GCA_964555835.1 uncultured Thermoplasmatales archaeon | reverse complement strand
TGGAAAAATTAAGAGAAAATAAAGAAGAATAATATTATTTTTTCATTTTTTTCTTATGAATCTCTTTTTTTATAACATTAAGTCTTTTTTACTATCATTATTATCTTTATCTTTACTCTTTTTTTTAACTCAAACATAAATTATTTATTATATTTGATTTTTATATAATTGATAGATATGTTTAGATATATCAAAAAAAATCAAAACATATATATATTCAAGTATACATTACTCTGCTTGTGTGGTGATGGGATATGCCTCTAACAAGGAAAGCTCGAGTGGTGGGTAGTAGTCTAGTATTGACAATTCCTAGTCAGCTAGCCAAGGCTCATGATATCAATGATGGAGATGAAATAGAGATAATACCTACAGCAATTGGAGAGTTTAAAATACGAAAACTTAGATAATCTCTGTTTTTCTTCTTTACCTTATAAATTTGTAAGTAAAGAGAGCAATAGTACTATATTCCTAAAGCAAGATCTCTGATTACTTTTTCTTTATCGGTGGCTTTTACAACTCCACTTGCAAGAAGAACTCCGTCTGCACCAAGCTCTATTGCTTTTGCAACATCTTTTCCATTTTTAACACCAGCGCCGCATAAAACTTTTACAGATGAATCAATATTTTTTACTGCTTTAACACTGTTACTCACAACATCTGGATTAGCAGTTGTAACTGATATGTCACCTCCTATCAGTTCAGGCGGCTCGACTGCTATAAAATCAGGTTTTAACGCAGCTGCAGCTTTGGATGTTGCAACATTATTAGTGCAGATAATTTGACTAAGAGATAGTTCTTTGGCCCGTGATAGACATTCCTCTATATCTGCAAGTTTAAGACGATGCTCACTGTGGTTTATAAGTGTTCCATTGGCTCCTGCTTCTTTTACTGCTTCTGGAAGTATCCAGCCAGTATGGCTGCCTGGTTTAACAGGTTCGATATGCTGAGCCCAGATGGGGATTGATGCTGCTTGTGCGCAGTTATATATATCTGTTGCTTGAACACAAATAGCCATACTAACTCCTGTTTCTTGGCCGATTTTATCCAATACCTTTGCAATATATACTGCTTTTTCTCCTGTTGCCTCAGCATATGTTTTAACGTTTAGAACAATAACTGGTGTTTTTAACATTGTTTTCACCATATCTTTGATGCATTATGGTAAGCGATGGTCTTTAATATATTCTTTTGTATTTCCCTTCTTGATTCATAATGAATATAATACCTCAGTCAAGTTTATTTCTTGGAGTAATTCCAGCTCTTATACTACTTTATATTACACTAAAAGGTTATGAGGGATTTTATAAAGATAAAACTATGTTTATCTTATTTATTGCAGGAATAATAATGGGTTTTGTCGCAGCATTTGCGCAATCTATTACTATTGTTGCTACAATACTTTATGTGGCTTTACTTGCAATTTTTAATCAAATGTTTAAAACAATAGTTCTAAATATTGGTAGGTTTCAAAAAAACAAGGAAACACCTATTCATGGTTTATCCCTTGGATTAGGTTTTGGCTCATCTTTTACCCCTTTTATGATAATTGCGTTGAGCTCATTTGTTGGTATAAATAATGTATATGTTTTGCTTACTGCAGGAATTGGTTCATTTGGAATAATTTTATTTCATGGAGCAACAGGTTCCTTAATTGGTTATGGGGTTTTTCAAGGAAAACTTATTAAAAATCTTATAATCGCAATTCTTCTTGAACTACCTTTTGCGTTTTTAATAGGGCTATTAATATTTTATTCAAAACCTGAATTTTTAAGCACCCAGGTAGGCTTTGCTTTAGCAGCGATTTTGTACGGACTAATTGTTTATTGGTATGTAACCAAAAAGGTTTTAACAAAGTTGTTAACACAATCTGAGAGAAGAAAAAGAATGAGGCAAAAAACAAAGAGATGAGCATTATGGAAAATGAAATAACCGAATATACTGATTTAGACTATACGATTGATAAACCCTCCAGGAATACTAGTTCATATCCACTTATTGCTGGGATTTTATTGTTAATAGGGGGTTTCATATCTATTCTTTTATGGGTTCCAGTTATAATTATGGATATATCAATTTTTGAAACTGTTGTAGATATTTCACAATTTCAACAAATAGATCCTTCTTTTACAATTGAAGATGTAAAGATTTTTATGACAAACTGTGCAATAATTGGAATAATTATTTCAGTATTTCCTATTCTTGCAGGCCTAATATCGATTAAAAAGAAACTATGGGGTATTTCTCTTGCAGGCTCTATAATTGGACTTACAATGTTTATACCATCTATTATTGGAGGAGTTCTTTCTTTAGTCGCGATGATTCTATTGTTTCTTTCTAAAAAAGAATTCAAATGAATAAATCTAGTAATAAATTTCAAATTTCTTTGCACAATATGGACATATGTTTGCATCAAATGGGATAGATCGTCCACCGTTAGTACATATTCTTTTAGGAGTATCTGTTTTAAAATTGTTTCTCAGCGCGATATATACTAATAGTCCAAGTAAGCCTCCAAAAAATATAACGATTCCCCATAATAAACCATTTTGTCCTCTTTTATTTGCATCTTTGCAACCCCAATATGCAACAACTATCCAAACACATATGACCATGGCGTAAAATAGAAAAATTAATAGTAACATTGTAAATGGATTATTATTCGAAGAATAACTTGTTCTATACGCCAATGCATTATTTGTTGCAAAAAACACTATTAAATATAACGAAGTATAAATTGATCGAAATGCTTTTCTAATTTTATTCATTAACTATATTATTAAAACTATAATATAAAAAACTAATGTGTTAAAACGTCAGAATGATTTTTTTTTTGTCATAAATATGCAATATAAAAACTATATCAACAATGACTTAATAAAAAAAAAATAGATTTTGGGAAAAGAAATAATTCTTTTCCGATTATTTTTTATTGTACAGGTGGTCTGAAATCTTTACCACAGTATGGACAGACTTGCGCATCCATTGGAATTGGCCTTCCACAGGAGGGACATTGTCTACTTGTACCTGTTGTTACTGTTTGTTTGTTTGGATCTCCTCC
>CAZKUB010000194.1:0-1754 GCA_964555835.1 uncultured Thermoplasmatales archaeon | reverse complement strand
AATAGGTGGATTCAAAGGTATAACATCAAACATTACTATCTACAAGTATTCTTTGATAAGGCTTACGTTATATCCTTTAAAGATATCCTAAAGTTAGTTGCTAACGTTGACGATGAAGGTAAATCTTTTTCGATAGAAAGGGATGTAAAAAACCAAGGGAAAACAACCATTAAGATTAACGTTCAAATAGGTAATGAACTTATAGGTAAAATCGATATGCCCGATCACAAATCTGAAATGAAGGTATTAGAAAGGGGGCGTCTTTTGTTTTACGTAACCTTTGAGGGTGGAAAAGGGTATTTAGACAATGATGTTTTCATGAGGGATGTTATTAATGAATGAAGAAAAATACATAAAGAGTTGTCCTATTGAGCACAGGAGAAAACATGGCCAGTACTTTACGCCCAAATCTGTTGCAAAGCTAATGGTTGATTGGATCGCAAAAGGTAATCCGAAAACTGTGCTAGACCCTGCCTTCGGCTTAGGTGTTTTCTACGACGTACTTAGCGAAAGAGCAGACATTAAAATGGGCGAGTATGTCGGCTGTGAAATTGATGAAAATATTTTAGACCACTTAAAACGCAACAGCAGCAATGGTTTGCTTATCCTTAACAAAGATTATTTAGAGACCCTATTTAGCAAGTTTGACGCAATCATTTGTAATCCACCATACATGAGGTTTCAATATTTCCTAAAACGCCACGATGTATTGCCAAAAATTGAATCAATAATAGGTAAAAAACTATCAGGCTACTCTAATATTGCTTCGGTATTTTTAATAAAGTCTATTGCTGAGCTCAAAGATAATGGGCGCATGGCATATATTATGCCGTTTGAGTTTTTTAATACTGGATATGGCACAGAAATTAAGAAAAGTTTAGTTGAAAACAAATTGCTAAAGCACATAGTCATATTTGAAAATGAAAAAGACATCTTTCCAGAAGCAACAACAACCGTTTGTGTTTTACTATGCCACAACAACAAGATAGATGAATCGTTGAAGATTAGTATCGTAAAAAACAACCAAGAACTATCTACTATCAATAGTGATACGCTTGAGGTGAAGGTTGTTGATTATAGTAATATGCCGGCTGAAAAAAAATGGTCACCTATAATATTGTCATTATTCAGCGATAATATTATGCCTAAAGATTTTTGCCCAGCAAATAACTACGGAAAATTTATGAGAGGCATAGCAACCGGGGCAAATAATTACTTCACCCTTAATAGAACAAAAATCAGTGATATCGGTTTGCCTGAAAGGAACTATCGTCGCTGTATAACTAAAAGTTCAATGATAAGAAAGATGATATTTACAGAAGATGATTTTATCGAGCTTCACAATAATGATAGCTATGTATATTGTCTAGATGTTACTGACAATAGCGATGAACCCACAATGGAGTATATAGGAATGGGGGAGCAATTGGGGATAGATAACAAATACTTAACAAGCAAAAGAAAGCCTTGGTATAAAAACGAGAGCAGGGAACCCGCGCCCATCTTGTTTGGTGTTTTCAATAGAGGTAGGTTTAAGGTAATTAGGAATTATACCGATGCGATAAATTTTACATGCTTTCATTCTTTTTATCCCAACGAAATGGGGGTTAAATGTATTAATAGATTATTCGTCTATTTTATCAGTGATTACGGGCAATCTAATATTAGATACAATAAGAGATCATATGGAGATAGCCTGGATAAATTAGAGCCTGGTGATTTAAGTGATTGCATGTGCCCAAATGAAAGTCACT
>CAZKUB010000193.1:0-5614 GCA_964555835.1 uncultured Thermoplasmatales archaeon | reverse complement strand
TGTTACTAAAACCCTGTTTTTTTGTTTAACTGTATTATTTATTTCAGCAATTAGATCATGTATCTGTCCTTTGATAGGTCTTATTTCACAGACCGGGTCAACTAAGCCTGTCGGCCTTATTATTTGTTCTACTATCTGATTGGAGATGTTAAGTTCATAGTCTCCAGGTGTTGCTGAGACAAAAACAATGTTTCTCATGTATTCTTTGAATTCATCAAAAGTAAGAGGCCTATTATCAAAAGCACTTGGCAGTCTGAAACCGTAGTCGATTAATGTTTTTTTTCTGGAGTAATCCCCACGGTGCATACCATGAATCTGAGGTATTGTTCTATGGCTTTCATCGATAAACATTAAAAAATCTTTGGGAAAATAATCAAGAAAACAATATGGTTTTTCACCGGGGGCTCTATTATCCATATGCCGGGAGTAGTTTTCTATTCCTTTGCAAAAACCTGTCTCCTCTATCATTTCAATATCATAAAGTGTACGTTGTTTTAACCTGTGTCTTTCAAACATTCCCATGCTTGGTAGTACTTCTTCTAATTCTTGCTTAATTGACTCTACTGCTTTTTTTCTTTTTTCTTCACCTATTACAAAATGCTTGGCTGGATAAATATAAAGATACTCAAATTCGTCTTTTATATCTCCTGTGACCTTGTCGATTTCACGTATTTTTTCTATTGTGTCTCCAAACATTTCAATTCGTATTATGTTGTCATAATATCCAGGAATCAAATCGATTGTTTCTCCTTTTACTCTGAAACGACCAGGTTTAATATCCATATCATTTCGCTCGTACTGCATGTCGACTAAATGCTCAAGTATCTCATTTCTATCTGTGTTTTTTTCCTTGGAAATCTCATAGCCTAGTTTTCTGTATTCAAAAGGATCTCCTACGTTGTATATACAGGATACAGATGCAACAACGATTGTATCTGGCCTATCTAGAACAGAGGCTGTTGCAGAAAGACGCATCTGCTCGATTTTAGGGTTTACATCTGCATCTTTTTCGATGTATTGGTCTTTTTCAGGAATGTATGACTCTGGTTGATAATAATCATAATATGAAACAAAATATTCTACACGGTTCTCAGGAAAGAATTCTTTGAACTCTGAAAAAAGCTGTGCTGCAAGGGTTTTATTATGTGCAAGGACAAGGGTTGGTTTTTGAACCTGTTCGATGACTTTAGCCATGGAAAACGTTTTTCCGCTTCCAGTGACGCCAAGTAAAGTTTGATAATTCATACCATTATTTAAGCCTTCAACGAGTTTTTTTATTGCATCAGGCTGACTGCCTTTTGGTTTCATGTCAGTTACAAGTTTGAATTTGTTTTCTATTTTACCATCTCCTTTTTCCTGAGAAGGCGGTTGTATTTAATTGCAAATCTATGTGCCTCGTTTCTTATTTCTTGTATGAATTGAAGTGCTTTGTCTTTTTTTGCAAGCATCAAAGGTTTGATATATCCAGGTATATATATTTCTTCATACTTTTTTGCAATTGAAATTATAGGAATTTTAACGTTTAACTTTTCAAGCTCACAAAGGGCATAGTTAAGCTGCCCACGTCCACCATCTATAATTATTAGACTGGGCATGTCTTTATCTTCTTTTTTAAGACGAGTATATCTTCTTCTGACAACCTCTGCAATTGCTGCGGTATCATCTACTCCTTCAACAGTTCTTATTTTAAACCTGCGGTAATTGTTTTTATCAGGAATACCTTTTCTGAATTGTACCATTGAGCCTACAGTGGAAGTGCCTGAAATATGACTTATATCAAAACACTCAATTACTATGGGTTCTTCTTGAAGATGAAGTTTTGTCTTCAACATTTTGACTTTATCAAGATCTGCAAAAAACATAATTTCAATGTTTTTTAAAACAAGTTTTAAAAGCTGTTTTTTCTCACCTTTACAGGGAACTGTGATTTTTACCTTACTCTTTTTTTTCTCAGATAAAAAATCAGCAATAGACTTGGATACTTTTTCAGGAATAATCAGTTCTTTTGGAACACTATTTTCGCTGTAATACTGAATTATGAATTCTTCTAAGAACTCTTCATTGTAATTAAATACAAACTCGTTTTTATTAGAAAGTGTTCCTTTGTAAATGTTAAAAAGCATAAGATACACTTTGTCATCTTTTATCTGATAGTTTATAATGTCTTCATTGTATTTTTTTTCACGCTGCATTTTTTGACGCTCGCCTAAATGCTTCAAAGAATTTATTTCATTGCGAATCATTATTGCTTGCTCAAACATTTTTTTCTCAGAAAAAGTCTTCATTTCTTCCTTGAGTTTATCTAAAAGATTTTTTGTCTTTCCTGATAAAACCATTTGTACTTTCTTGATTTTATCTTTATATTCTTCTTTGGATATCTTTCCTATGCATGGTGCTTGACAAAGCTTGATATGATACCTGAGACATGCTTTTTTAGGCATTTTTTTACATGTTCTAAGCATGAAAGTTTTTCTTAGGAAATGCAGTACATAGTCTCTTTCATGTGCACTTACAAAAGGCCCATAGAATCTTCCTTTTCCTTCTTTTACCCGGTCAATTACAACTCTTGGATAATCCTCATTTGTCAGGAGTAAATATGCATGGCTCTTTGCATCTTTTAGTCTTATATTGTATCTAGGTTGATATTTTTTAATAAGTGTGTTTTCAAGTATGAGTGATTCTACCTCGTTGTCGGTTACTACAAAGTCAATGCTTTTTGCATGTGTCAGCATCACATGTGTTTTAGGATCTAATTCTTTTTTATTTTGATAATTTTTAATCCTGTTTCTTAGGTTTTTTGCCTTTCCAACATAAATCACTTTATCTTTTTTATCTTTGAAAAGATAACATCCAGGATTTATCGGAAGACTGCTAAAATCAAGCATTTTTAATTTCCTTTTTAAAAATTGGTTTTAATATTTGTCCAGTATAACTTTCTTTAACATCTGAAACTTTTTCAGGCGTACCTGCTGCAACTATTTCACCACCCATATCTCCTCCTTCAGGTCCCAAGTCAATTATATAATCTGCGGATTTTATTACTTCTAAATTATGTTCTATTATAACAACTGAGTTTCCTTTATCTACCAAGCTGTTTAAAACATCTATTAGTTTTTTTACATCATGGAAATGAAGCCCTGTTGTAGGCTCATCTAGTAGATACAGAGTTTTTCCAGTGCTTCTTTTTGATAGTTCTCTTGTAAGTTTTATCCTTTGCGCCTCCCCTCCTGAGAGCGTTGTTGAGCTTTGACCTAGCTTAATGTATTCAAGGCCTACTTGTGATAAGGTTTCAAGCTTACGTTTTATAGCAGGTATGTTTTTAAAAAGTTCAAGTGCTTCTTCAACGCTCATATCAAGTACTTCTGCGATGTTTTTTCCTTTGTAGGTTACTTCAAGTGTTTCTTTGTTGTATCTTTTTCCTTTGCATTCCTCACATTGAATGTAGATATCAGGTAAAAAATTCATTTCAATTTTTATAAGTCCGTCTCCTTTGCAACCCTCGCAGCGTCCTCCTCCTACGTTAAATGAAAATCTGCCTGGTTTATATCCTAGTTTTTTTGCGTGTTTTGTTTTAGAAAAAATATTTCTTATATGATCAAAAACTTTTGTATAGGTTGCAGGGTTACTCCTTGGTGTTTTACCAATTGGGCTTTGATCTATTACTATTATTTTATCTATTTTTTCATCAAGCTCTATTGAATCATGCTCTCCAGGGTTCTGCTTTGAGTTATGAAGCTTTCTCATCATTCCTTTATACAATATATCATAGATTAGTGTGGATTTACCACTACCAGATAATCCTGTTATTGTTGTAAGAACACCTATTGGTATCTTTACATCTATGTTTTTTAAGTTATGCTCCCTGCATCCATATATATTTATATATCTTTTTGTATGTCTTATTTTTTTGGGTAAATCTATTTGAAGCTTACCTGAAAGATATTTGCCAGTAAGAGAAATAGAATTCTTCTCTATTTCCTCAGGAGTCCCTTGAGCAACAATTTTACCACCATGTATTCCTGCGCCAGGTCCCATATCAACAACATGATCTGCGCATCTTATTGTTTCCTCATCATGCTCCACTACAACCAAAGTATTTCCAAGGTCCCTAAGCCTGTAAAGGGTATCTATTAATTTTTTATTATCACGCTGATGAAGGCCTATACTTGGCTCATCAAGAATATAAAGTACACCCATAAGATTTGAACCAATTTGTGTTGCAAGCCTGATTCTTTGTGCTTCTCCTCCTGAAAGAGTAGCTGCAGATCTGGAAAGCGTTAAATAATTAAGACCTACTTTGTCAAGAAAATCTAGTCTTTCTTTTATCTCTTTTAAAATCTGCCATGCAATTTCTTCTTGTTTTTTTGTAAGAAGAAGTGTTCTAAAAAATGATATGCAATTCTTAATCGGCATATCAGTAATATCAATAATTGATTTTTCTGCAATTTTAACTGATAATACTTTTTGTTTAAGCCTTTTTCCTCCACAACCCGGGCAAGGAGAAATTCTCATGAAACGCTCAAGCTCCCTTCGCCTATAATCTGATTCGGTCTGCTTATACAATCTTTCAGATTGGGGGATAAATCCTTCCCAACTACCTCGCCCAGACCACTGTGCATCGCCATTTCTTGAAATCATATTAAATTTTATCCTTTCACTTGAGCCATACATCAATACATTGTACTGCTCTTCAGTTAGATTTTCAATGGGTGTAAAAATATCAAAACCATGATGTTTTGCAACAGAACCTAAAAACTTTATCCTCCAACCATCCATAGCGTTTCTATATAGTTTTATTGCACCATCTGCCATTGACAAGGATCTATCAGGAATTATAAGCTCTGGGTCAAAATCCATTTTTATCCCTAGTCCATGACATTTTTCACAGGCACCAAAAGGACTGTTGAATGAAAACATGCGAGGCTGCAACTCTTCAAATACCATTCCACACAAAGGACATGCCATTTTTGAAGAATATAACTTCTCTTTTCCCTTTTTATCAAGAACTATCAAAAGACCATCTGATTTTTTTAAAGCATTTTCACATGCTTCGGCAAGCCTATTTGTATCATCTGTTTTTAACCGGTCGATTACAATTTCTATATCGTGTTTTTTATAGCGATCTAATTTGATTTCTTCCTCGGTGCGATATATTCCTTTATCTACACGAACTCTTATGTATCCATCTTTATTTAAATCTTTAAATAGCTGCTCGTATGTTCCTTTTTTCTGACGAACGATAGGTGATAAAATAGTAATTACTCCATTGAATTCATCATTTATTTTTTTTGCAATTTTCTGAGGGCTTTGCGACTCGATTTTTGTGTTATGTTCAGGACAATAAGGCGTTCCAACACGAGCAAATAAAAGTCTTAAATAATCATAAATCTCTGTAATAGTTCCTACCGTACTTCTAGGATTTTTTGACGTTGATTTCTGCTCAATTGAAATCGCAGGTGAAAGACCTTCGATACTGTCTACATCTGGTTTGTTCATAAGGCCAAGAAACTGACGGGCGTATGCTGAAAGCGATTCTACATATCGTCTTTGACCTTCTGCATAAATTGTGTCAAAAGCAAGAGTGGATTTACCACTGCCAGAGAGCCCTGTTATT
>CAZKUB010000192.1:0-12765 GCA_964555835.1 uncultured Thermoplasmatales archaeon | reverse complement strand
AACAACTGTATCTTCATGTGCTGAAATCTTAGGTATTCTAACCCATGCAACAAGTGTACCATTTACGCTGTCATATTTTTCTATTTCATGGCTATATTTAGTTGAGTTATCATCTGAGATAAACATAATATCATTGGCGTTAGACTGGGCTTTAGCTGCTAACTCATTATCAGATTCAAAATAAATCAAAACAGGCATATCTTTTTGATCTTTTTGTATCAGAGAATGATTAATAATAATCATTTTCCTGTAATCCCAACTGCTATCCCACCAGCCGGTATCTGTTACCGAGGTAATGTTGATATCCGTTTGAACCTGAAAAACAGCTCTGTTTTTCATATCACGATATGCAAAGTTTATATCAGAAATCGATGGAAGTAATACTCCTGAAAATGTCTGTAATACTATAATCAGTGAAACACCGATAACTATTGCTGTAGCTACATGAGATGCGCCCATCCACCCTTAACCTCAAACTAGTTTTTTTATATTGGTAAAATAGTAATTATTAAATTGTGAAATGAAACTCGGTTGTAATAGCAAGAGGTCCTACCAATCTTATAGTGTTATCTCCTGCAGATATCTGACTATCTGCGATATATAATGTTATAACATCACCTGCTCTAACTGATTCTGAAGAAAAATAATAATGAGCAACAGCAATATATTCTCCATCTATAAACACTTGAAATGTGTCATTAGTTGTTAGAAGTCTGTTTGCACCAATATTTTTTATATAAAAATTATAGTAACCCCCAGATGTAGGTATGTTTTCATTATCATTTATTATTCTAAACTCAGTATCAAGCTGATTTCTAATCCTGTCGCCCCTTTCTGAAAGACTTGAGCTTGCATCATTTGTGACAGCTACAAAAACACCTGATACAACACCTGCAACAATAACAGATGCAACAAAGAAAATTACATGCGTTCCGGTTAAGCTAAACCCTATTTTTACCCCCTCCAATATTTAATTTAAGTAACTATATATATTTCATAATCTGAAATTCCATTACCTGTAACAACCTTTAATCTTTTTTCACCAGTTCCATTTATATTGGTTACACTGAAATATGCTGAGTTGTCAATATAAAGATAAGATTTTGAACAAGTAAAACTGTAGCTTGTTCCATTAACTAAAATGTTAAAATCATTTGTTTTTAAGGCAGTACCGCCTATGTTTTTAACAGTTATGTTAAAATCATAATTTAAGCCGTTCTCTGAAGTACTAACATTTGTGATTAAAATATTAGTTTGAACCTGTTCGACTATTCTATTTTTCATCTCATCATAAGCATCATTGTATCCGGTCATAGCAGGAATAAAACTACCAGTTAGTAATTCAAATGCGATAAAAAGTGCTGCTCCAATTATAGCAAATGCACCTACAAGTGAGAATCCCATTTATTTTCCACCTCCAATATATAGTGAGTGATAGTGTAGTACTCCCCTCTAATGTCTAATAAATTATATAACAAAGGTAGTAAATAAATATTTGTATTTGGTTAAATTGTGAACTATTTTATTAAAGAGCTTTTTTTGTTTTTTTTTAAAAAAATATATTTTTATTTAAATGAGTAGTTGTCAAGTTTTTTTGTAATTCTATTTAGTTCACTGTCTACTCTATCGATAAAACGGTTATCAAATTGTTTTCCTTTGAGTTTTTGTATATATACAAATGATTGAATATGATCTTTTGAAGGCAAATCTGTAATGTTTTTATTTGTTGTATTATTCGTTCTTTCTTCTTTTATACCATGTGAATAATCTAAAAGACTTATTTTAACATCTGAGGATATCCAGTTGATATCAACATAATAATCAAGTATATTGGAAAGATTATCCCTGCCGCATTTATCTATTAGATATTGAAGCCATTTCATTAAAACAATTATGCTTTCAGCATCATTTGGAACTTTTTGTAAAGGCTTTATCTCCAAGTCTTGACTAACGGGTACTTTTATATCCTCATCAACTGAAATATCGCTAGTTTGTACAAGTCTTGCTGTTTTTTCTCCAGGAACCTCAAGATTTTTACCATGTTTTTTGTCAAAACTATCTTCTGTTTTATAGCTTTCTTCCATACTTGTTATTCTTTCCTCAAGCTTTTCTACAGTTTCTATCAGTTGTTGCATGTTCTCATTTTTTTCATCAGGAGTTATATCTTTTCCTGTTTCAACATTTTTATATTCCTTTAAAATATCGCTAATCTTTGTAACTAGAAGATGTAGCTGCTGTCTGTTAAGTTTAATATTTCTTTCTAATAATTTTTTTCCTAGCTTATCTGCAAGTTTTTTTGGTAAAATATTTTTAGCAACTAGGTTAGATAACTCTCTTTGTATATCAAAACTACCTGCATTAGTATCTATTTTACTATCTTCCATATACAACACCTAATTTGCAAACTAGGCTTTTAAATTTTCTATAAATTCATCTATTACTTTATCCATCCGGCTTTCGATACTTAACATCCTAAGTGATTTTTCTATAATTTCATCTAAATAATCATCTGAATCGCTTTTATAACTAACAGGTAAGTCACCAAAACTCGAGTTTGAAGGATCAATATAACCAACAGATGTCTCCTCATCAGCGGTTTCATCGACCGTTTCTATATTTGCATCTAATTCTTCTTTTTTCCCCATCATTTTAATATCTGCGCCGGTTTTAACTGCAAAAGATTCAATATCTCCGATTCTATCTTTTAACTCCTCTATTTCTCTTGTAAAATTTTCAAGTGCATCAAGTCTTTTCTTAGTGACTTTTGAAAGACCAACAAAAGGGTTCATCTGTTCAGATACTATCTCATAAAGACTTATAAGGTCTCCAATATCTTTTGTAATAGAATCGATTTTATTATTAATCGTAGTTATTTCTTCTTGACTTTTTTTAATCTGAAAATCAAAATCTTTTATACTTTGTAAAATCTCTCTTTTTTGTTCAAGATTTTTTCTAACATCGGTTTCTGTTTCATCAGTTTTTTCTTCACTAGTTTTATTGTCTAGTTTTATTACTTTTCTAAGATTATCTACTTTTTCTGTTTTTAACTCTTTATCGTCATCATCAGATTCTACTGTTTCAGGTTTTGTCTCTTTTTTTTGTGTAGTGTCTTCTTCATCAGAACTATCTGTGTTTTCCTCTTCTTTTCCCATCTTTAGCTTTATTTACACCCCTCCTTGTTGCAGATAGATATATATTAAAGTATATTTAATAGCTTTGCTTATAATACTATACTTTTTGATATTAAATAACCTTTGAATCATGTGTATGCCTTGGAAATTAGTTTTATTTACGTAAAACAAAAAGTATTAAAATACTTAAATAATAGAAGAAACGGAGAAAAAGGTTTTATTTTTAGCAGGAGCGGGCAATGAAAACCAATAAAAAAGAATTTGGCACGGAGAAAAAACCTTCTAAATATGTTGATCTAATCTTAATTATCGATAAGGATGAAAATATAGTTAAACTTAATGAAGAGTGTGAACGAGTCTCAGGATATGATCAAAACCATATATTACATCAAAATTTTTTTGATGTTTTAACGCCTAAACGTTACTTGCAACAATGGCAGAAGGTTATTGATAAGGTTCGTGAAAATAAACTCATTGATGATTTTAGTCTTCCTCTGCTAACAAATCATGGTCATGAAATAATGATTTTTTGGAGTAGCTTTCCTGTAAAAGATAAGGATGGGGTTGTAGAGGATATAGGACTTGTCGGTCAGATCGTCGCTGATTGGGATGACTCAGAGAAAACAAGAATTGTTGAGGATACTAACTTTATGAATCCTGAGTATTTTGATGAGTTTGAGCGGGTTATAACAGAATTAGAAAAAAAGAACCATGAGTTAGAAAAGAAAAATATAGCCTTAGAAAAAAAATTAGATAAACTTAAAAATAAAGATAATCTTGATATAAAAACTGACATTGTAGGTAAAAGCCTTTATACTTTCTCAGATATTTTTGGAAATAAAAAACAACGTGAAGAACTATCCGCATTAATGAAAGATCTTGATGATAGGGAGAAACGTTTAAATAAAATTCAGAAAAAAATTGAGAACGAAAGATTTAAGATAATCAAGCAAAAAAATGATTTCATCAGATGGCGAGAAAAACTTGAGCAATTGGAAAGTGATATCGAGAGTAGATATAAATGGGTTATAAACAAGGAACAAGCCCTTGAGAAACATTCTTTAAAAAGTGATGATATTCCCAGGATTAAATCTGATGATGAAGAATTCAGCCCAGATGTTTTTGATCAGATCCAAGATTCTGCAGCAGTTATTCAAAGAGGCGTTTTTAAGCAGATAAACAGTTCTTTTGCAGACCTCTTAGGATATGATATAAATGAAATTATTGATAAAAGTATTTTTGACTTTATAGAACCTGAGGGCTTATCTGGTTTTGAAGAGTATTATTTTAATAGGTTAAAAGGTGATGATATCTCTGATTTTGATACCATGTTTTTAACTAAAGATAATTTTAAAATCCTGGTTGAAGTTTCTACAAAACCTATTATTTTTAATGGCGAAAAAGCAGAGATTGTTGTTTTTAGACAAACAGACATTTAGAAAAAATTAAACTTTAAAAAATAAAGTTATGGAGGCTTTTTTGCCCCCTATTTGTTTTCTTATTTTTTTTGTTTATATCAGTGAAATTATTCTGTGTGCGTATACTTCTGGTGCTCTTACATCATATGATGCGCCACTACCAAGTTCTGGCGTGAATGCTCCTGAAATTGTTTCTCTTGGTAAAAGTCCAGTAGTTGAGTTAGCATCTGAACTTAGTATCGATGAAAGATTTATCATTATAAATGCTCTGTCACCGGTGTTCATACCGGAGGTTCTCCTTAATGAGTCGTCTGGGTCGTGTATCGCTATTAGTCCGAATTCTGTGGATTTTAAGTCCTGTAACATGCTGTAATTTTTACCCTCGATTGGTGTTGAAAAAACACTTTTTCCGTCAGTATTTACCATTGTGATTAACGACTCGTTTAAAGTTAATACAGTTAGTTCTTCACGTAGTACAGTTAAGGTACATAAGCTAAGATCGATATTTTCACTTCCGGCACGTGGTCTTATTGTAATTGCTAAATATTCTATTCTTGTTCTATTTTCATCAGTATATCCTATTATTGACTCAATGTTTACACCTGCTGATACTTCACGTACTGTTTGTATACCAACTGTTTTTGCTCTTTGCTGTAGCATTTCACTAGTGCTTATTAATACACCTGCTGCAACAGCTGCGATCAAAATCGTTGCAATGAAAACAATAAGGGTACCTATACCAACCATTGCTAGGTTATTATTTTTTATATTTTTTTCTTCATTTTGACTAGCTTTTTTATGTTTGTTGCCTGGTTTTATAGCAACAATTGTGCTTATTCTAAGACACCCTAATCCTTGTTCTGAATCTACTAAAATAAAACCATCTTGATAGTCTACATCCTCAAGGGTGCCTGTAACGACACTTGCTCTTTTCTCACCTGGCTCTTTTGTTACAATTTTACAGTATTTTCCAATCAGCCTTTCCATATACTTTTTTTCCATTTTTTTTCACCACTTTTCCTTTCTTTTCATTATCATGCCAAATTAAGACATGTTAACGATATTCATGTTATCTGTTCTCAATTCACACTATTTAAAGCTTCTCCGTTCTAATGTCAATAGGAGAAAAATGGCAAAATGTCAAAGTATATGAAATGACATTTTGTCAAAAAATTCTAAATAAAATGAAAAAAAGAGCTGTGCACACTTAACATTAGTATATAATAGGTAATAATTGTATAGCAAGTTTTATATATAATTTTTATAATAGATATGATTGTAAATAAAATAAGTGAATAAAAAATGAATAATATAGGTAGCAGTGGAATAACCAGCACAATCATACTAATCGCAATGATACTTGTGACAATAACTGCTGCAGGCATAATAACAAGTTCAACAACAAATAACAATATTGATACAGAAGATATAACTCGTTTAACCAATGAAATACTCGACGAAATATCAACATATCTTCAAATAAAGGATCAAAAAGGAAAATACTACCTTATAAACAATGAATATCAAATCAAAAAAATAGCAATACTTGTATCACCACTTATATCCCAAAATATAGATGTATCAAAATTAATGATACAAATCGATAATGGAGAAAACATTAGAATCCTTTCCTTTGCAGATTCAGCTAAAATCTCTGACAACAGTCTTTTCGAGCATCCTTTATGGCAATATATCGATGGTACAAACTTTGGTTTAATAACTATACTTGATATCGATAACTCTATATCAGACTATAACATAATAAATGAAAACACAGATAATTGTTACATAATATTTGAACTACCCACAAGCATGACTATGCAAAAATATCAAGAGCTAACAGTCAGACTATTTCCATCATCGGGTATCTCTAGAACATTGAACTTAAAAGCACCTATGCCCATGAAATCAATTGTAACATTTGAATAAAAAATAAATTTTTTTATTCCTCATTTTCCTCTTCTTGTGCAATCTTTTTTGTTTTAAGTATCTCTTGCTCCTCTACACCAAGTGTTTTATCTATTTCATCATAGATCTTTAGCTTGTCCTTCCATGTTTTACTAAGGATATCCTCATTAAGAGCTATGTTTTCTAGATCTGATCTACGCTGGCTAAGCTCGTTTTCAACTATTTGAAGTGATGTTCTATTCTCGTTTAGCCTTTCGTTTATATTCTCTAGCTCTCCTGTTTTCAAGTTTATATGCTTAGTAATATTATTTAACTCGTTTTGTTTCTCTTCAAGTATCTTACTGAAATGCCTTATCTGTTTTTCTTTCTCACTACCAAGATTTTGAATATGTGCATCCATCGATGTTTTATCTTGACTTATTAATTTGAGTTTGGTATAAACATCTTGGAACTTTGAATCAAGTCTTTGCAGATCTGATTCTTTCCGCTCAAGGGCTGCTTTAAAATGCTCTGTTTCACTTACATCATCTAGAATCATAAGCGATCCTTGTATCTCGCCTGTATCACTGTGCATTGGAAGCTTTGAAATATTTGTAAGTCTTACATCTCCCTGATTGTTTTTAACTGAAATTGCATTTATTCTCACTGGTTTTTTATCTTTATCAAATTCCTTCATTTTTTCGGTTATTCTTTCTTTTTTCATAAGATCCAAACTTGAAATATTCTTTCCTAAAAAGCTTCCTGTGTTAAGACCCAGCATTTCATCTGCTTTTTTATTCCAGTTTATAATATTATTATCTTTATCAAGCAGTATTACAGATGAAGGAATTGAATCTTTTAAATGATTGAACTGAAATAATATATACTCTTTTTCACTTTGCAACTTATTTAAAATTTCTTTTTGCTCCCCGAGTAACTTGTTTGTACTATCAACTTCGCTTATACGGTTTTGAAGCTGAGTCTGTAATTCTTGAAGCTGTTTTTCTTTTGTGATAAGCTTACTGTTTCTACTGCTTAAATCTTCTTGTCTTGCTTTTAAATCTGTTTCTAGCCTTTGAATGGTTTGTATATGATTTTGTATATCATTTTTTTGTGATTCAATTATCTGTTCATGATCTTTTATAAGCCCTGTGTTTTCTTCAAGCTCATTTTGTAAACTCTCAATTGCAAGTGTTTTTGCAGTAATGAGTTCTTTGTTATCTGTAAGCTCATCTGTTAATTTTTCTAGTTCTAAACCTTTTTCATCAAGCTCTTGGGATTTATTATCAAGTAATCTTTGTTTTTCTTCTACTTCTACCTTAAACCAGTTAAGCGCTGACTTACCTGCTTTTAACTCTTCGTGCAGCTCATTTATTTCTAATGTTTTAGATTCCAGCTCGTTTTTATTATATTCCAAATCTGAAGAAAGTTTTTCTATATTTGAATTCAAAATACTTATTTCTTCAGTTCTCTGCTTTAACTCCTTGGAAAGTACATCAAATTCGTTGTTTCTTTGATCAAGCTCTTCCAATCTATGATTGAGTTTTATATGAAGCTGTACTGTTTCATCACTTTTATTTTCAAATTTTTGCTTAAACTCTTCAAGGTTGTTTTGTTTTTCAGTAAGACTGCTTTGTAATTGAGTTATTTCCTGTGCCCTCTGCTCAAGCTCACCTGTTTTCTCCTGTAAAAGATTGTTTAGCTCTAAAAGCTCTGTTTCTTTATCTTCAAGAGTTGTTCTAGCCTGATTAAGCTCTTCTGTAATAAAACCTATATCTTTGTTTTTTATATCTATTACTTCTTGTTTTTCATCAAGAATGGTTTGTATTTTCTGTAGTTCTTCTTGTTTTTCTTTTAAATCTATTTTGCTGCTTTGTATCTCTAACTGCATCTGTGATATAGTTTCTTCTCTTTCTGCTAAACTTTTTTCTGCTTGCTCTAAAAGATTATTTTTCTCTGAAATTTCTTGGCTTTGTCTCTGCAGTTCAAGGTTTAAATCATCCATTTCTTTCTGATTTTGCTCTAGCTCATGCTTTTTTGTTATAAGTTCCTCATTTGTAGCTTCTATTTCACGGTCTATTAAACTAAGTTTTCTATAGGAATCTTCAAATTTTGCACTTAACGATTTTATCGCTTCATCTTTTCTCTCGATCTCAGCGTTTAAACTTGCAACACTGCTTATATCATCTATTACCATTATCGATCCTTGTATCTCACCTGAGGTGTTAACTAAAGGCATATTTATTATTTCGGTGAGTTTTACATCACCATCTTTATCAGTTACTGCAACTGATGAGATTTTTATCTGTTTTTTACCAGAGATTGCTTTTTCTCTTGCATTTTTTAATCTCTCATCATTTAAAATATCAAGTTCATATATTTTTGAACCACGTACTTTACTTAAATCAAAACCTACAAGATCCTCAGCTTTTTTATTCATTGAGATAATATCGCCGTCTCTGTTTGATATTATCACTGAGCAGGGAATTGAGTTTTGAAGATTGGAAAACTTTGTAAAAAGAGAATCTTTCTCAGCGTTTAGTTTTGATAGAAGTGTTGTTTTTTCATCTATTTCTCTTACTTTTTCCTCAAGCTCATTTTGAATTATTCCGCTATGATGTGTTTTTTCTAGTAATTGTCCTTGTTTTTCGTTCAGCTGTGTTTTTAAACCCTGTATTATGCTATTTCTTGTGTTTAACTCTTCACAAACATTTTCAAGATTCTGTGTTTTTTCTTCAAAAGCCTGCTTTAGATTCTTTATTTCATTATTTAAACTTTCAACTTCAAGTTTTTTGTTATCTAGCTCTTTATTTCTCCAATCAATATCTTTGAGCCTGTCTTCCAGTTGCATCTGCAGTTTTTCAACGTCTTCTTTTTTAACATTTAGTTCTTCTTGAAGATCTGATACCAGATTTGTTTTTTCTGCAAGATTAACATGATTATTTGTAAGTTGCTCTTTTATCTCGGATATTATTTTGTTACGTGTTTCTAAATCATTTGTTAATGATTCTATTTCAAATGTGTTTTGCTTGAGTTGTTCCTGTAGTTCTGATATATTTTCTATTTTAGTGCTAAGCTCTGTTTTTTTGTCTTCAAGTTCAAAAGAAATATTTTTTAATTCATCCTGCTGACGGCTGATAAGGCTGTTTCTTGCCTCTATATGTTTTGTTTTATCTGCCAGCTCCTTCTGAAGTTTTTTGATATCTTCTTCGCGGTGGTTTAACTTTTCAACTATTTCATTAAATTCGTTTTGCTTGAGTTGAAATTGAGTTTCAAGCTCGTTTACTAAATTACTTTTTTCTACTATTTCTAGATGATTATCTGTTAACTGGTTTTTTATTTCATTTATTATCTCATTTCTTGTTTCTAGCTCTACTCTTAACTGTTCAATCTCGTCTTCTTTTTCATGAAGGCTTTTATTTCTCCACTCAAGATCATGTTTTCTGTCTTTTAATTCTTCCTTTAGACCTGTGATAATATTTGTTTTTTCAAAAAGCTCTTGACTTCTTTCTTCTAAATCTGTTTGCAGATGCTTTAACTCAAGCTCTTTTATACTTAGCTCACCGTTTTTTTGTTTTAACTCACTGTTTTTTTCTTCAAGTTCTTTTTGTATTATATTAATTTCTTCTTCTCTACTTTTTAAAAGATCTGATTTTGTATCAAGTTCTTCTTGTTTTTTAGCAAGGTCTATCTGTAGTTTATTTGCTGATTCTACTTTGTTGAATATTAACTCTTGATTCTGATTAAGCTGGTTTTTAAGTTCATAAATTATTTTATTTCTTTCCTCAAGCTCATCTTTTAAAAAGTTAAAATCCGCATTTTGCTCGTCGATTTTTTGTTTGAGCATATCAATATGTGTTACATGGTCAGATATCTCTAGTTCTAAATCATTTATTTTATTTATCTTCTGATTTAGTATTTCTTTTGTATTACTTAGCTCCTGCTTTGTTTCACTAAGAGAATTTTTCAAGGAGCTTTTATTTTGTTTTTCTACTTCTTCCTGAAGCCTATTGATTAATACTTCTTTTTCTTCTAAAGCCTTAATATTTTTTGTCAAATTTTCTTTTGTGTTATGTAATTCTACTTCTTTTTCATCGATAATATTTTTCAGTTCCAGTGTTTCAAGATTTTTTTCCTCAAGCTGTGTTTTTATATCATCTGTTATGCTTCTTTTTTCATCTAACTCTGATCGTATATGGTTAATCTCATCTGTTTTTTCTTCTATTTCTATTTTAAGTAGCCGTAGATCCTCATTTTTCATTTCAAGATCAAGAGTGATGCTTTGAATCTGATTTTCTTTTTGCTCTATTTCAGCATGCAAATCTGTTACTTTCTGATTTTTAAGATTTACTTCATCTTGAAGTTTAGTTATATCTGTTTTATATTCTTCTAATGTTTCTTCTTTGTTATTTAGCTCATTGTTTCTATATTCAAGATCTATGAGTCTATCATGAAGTTGTTTTTCCAGGTCTTGAATTTCTTCTTGTTTTGAATTGATAAGTAATGTTTTTTGCTGGATTTCTTGCTTGTTTTTGTCTAGTTCTTTTTTTAATTCTTCTGTAAAATCTGTTTTTTGGATTAGCTCTTCATGATTTTTATGTAGCTGCTGTGTTATTTCATCTATAATTTTGTTTCTTGATTCAAGCTCTACTTTCAGATCTTTTAGCTCATGGTTTTGTTTTTCTAGTTTTGTTTTTATATTGTTTAACTCTTCATTGGCTTGGTTGTAATCTTTTTTAATTTCATCTGATATATCTACTGTTTCAAGAAGTTGGGTATGACTCCGTTTAAGCTGCTGGCTTATATCTTCTATCAAGTTGTCTTTATCTTCAAGTTCTATTCCTTTCTCATCTAAATCAGCTTTTAAGCTCTCAATTTCAAGATTTTTTTCTTTTAATTCTACTTGAATCTTTTCTATGTCACTTGTTATTTTAGTTATTTTTCCTTCTTTTTGTGTTAAAGTATCTTCTTTGTTTTTTAAGTCTGATTCTTTTTCTTTTAACTTATTTTTTATTTTTTCCAGTTCTTCTGTTTTATTTTCTATTTCTTCTCCGCTTATTTCTAAAAGCTTGTTTTTATTCTCAATTTTTGTGCTTAGCTCATCTATCTTTAAGGTTTTTTCTTCAATTTCTCTTTCTAGTTGTATTATTTGATGGCTATTTTTTTCAAAATCACTTTGATTTTCTATTAATTTTTGCTGTAAATCAGATATTTGATACTCTTTTTCTTTTATTTGTTTTTGTTGTATTATAATCTCATTATTTTTTTCTTCTAATCTATCTTTTATTTCTTTCAAACTGCTTCTTATTTTATCTATTTCATCTTCAAAAATTTGTATTTCTTTGTTTTTTTCGTTTGTAGATGTTTGGTTTTCTTCGACTTGTTTTTTTAATTCGTTTATTGTTTTATGTTTTTCTTCGAATTCTTCTTGGGTTTTATTTAGCTCTTGTTGTTTTTCTTCAAGTTCTTTTTTTAACACATGTATTGTTTTATTTTTGTCCTCAATTTCTGTTTTATTTTCATTTAGTTGTTTTTTGATATTTTGTACTTCGTTTTCTTTTCTTTTTATTTCATAAAAACTCTCGTCAAGCTCTGTTTTATTTTTCCGCATCTCCTCTCTTAAAGCATCTATTTCTTTTTCCCTTGACTGTAAAGTGTTTTGTATTTTTTGTACTTCATCTGTAAGACGTTTTATCTGTCCCTGCCTTATCTGTATTTCTTCTTCACTTTCTCTCCATTTCTGATTTATTTTTTCAAATTCGTTTTTTTGAGTAGTAAGACTTAATTTTTTGTCGTCTAGCTCTGATCTTAATTGATTTACCTCACGGCTTTTAGATTTTATTTTTTCATGTTTTTTAAATAATTCTTTATCTGCCGGCTCTTTTTTTTCTGTTTTTCTAATAAAACTTATTTCACCGGCCATGTTTCCATTTTTAAAAAGAGGTTTAGTATCAATTTCATGTTCTTCAATAAATCCTGATTTGTTAATTGTTTCAATAGTATAAAACGGGATTTCTTTTCCAATGAGACGAGAGACATGCCTGTATCTTGCTTGTTTTTTTGCGTTTTCTGTCAAAAAACTTAAATCAGACAGGTTTTTTCCCAAAACCTCGCTTGTTTTTACTCCAAGTTTTTCTAAAAACGCATCGTTTGCCTCTGTTATCTCTCCTTTCTTATTTAGAATAAAAACAGGTGTTTTTCCATCTAGATGCATTGATGCGGATTCTTTATCTATTGCATATCCTCTCTTATTTCTTTCAGAATTATATACCATTTTACCTAGCCTCACCCTTGCTATATTTTCATATAGCGGCATTATAATTATTTAA
>CAZKUB010000191.1:0-5564 GCA_964555835.1 uncultured Thermoplasmatales archaeon | reverse complement strand
TACACAAAATTTTTATAAAAGAAACCTCAACCAGGTGATACAATATAAGTGAGGTATAAACCTGCTAACCAACTTCTTACAACGCTAAAAATTTGATTTCTTTAAAACAATATTAAAGTTTAATGTTCTTTAAGGTTTTTAGTTAAAGAGAACTTTCTTTGTTTTCTCTAAAAATTCTTTAGCAAAATCATATACAAACTCTGCTTCTTTTTTATTTATTGATATACCACCATATTGAATATTATGCCTTGAAATCCTTATTTTGTCAAACGTATTTAACGAATTAATTAATTCATAATCGTTTTTATACAACTCTTTTAATGCCAAAATAACGCAAAAATGGCTTCTTTCAGTGTATCCTTTATTAAAAAGTAATGCTCTGGCAGAATGAAAAATAGCATTATATGAAGCTATTTCTGCCATTTCAAATTCTTCAATTTCAAGGTTTTTTCAAGAAGATTTTAGAAATCTTTCAGCAATTTCTAATGATGTTTTTATCCTCTCTGTTGCAAATTTATCTTTTCTAATTAGCCCTTTTGATAAACAATCTTTAAAATTTATAACTCTGCCCCCTTTATTAAGATGTGATTTCTAATTATGCTTTTTGCAAAAGCATCATTTTCTTTTTTCATTTTTTCCCATTTAATCATTGGGATAACGTTAAGTTGAACTTCTTTTCCTATTTTATTCATAATTTTTACAATAGAGTCTTTATTTATTTGTTCTTCATTTCCAATGACCAATAAATCGATATCGCTTTTTTCATCATAATCTCCAGATGCGTGACTGCCATAAAGCGCAATTGAAATGCATTCTTTAGATATGTTGTATATATCTAATTCTGCAAGAATATTGACAAAAATTGCTTTTTTCATTTCTTTTATCCTAAAATCTTGGTTGTTTGTAGAAAATAGATGTAGATTTCCTTTTATTTCTCTATGGATCAGACCATCTTTTACAAAAGTATCGCAGTATATTTTTACGCTTCTTGGGCTGATCTCTAATATCTTTGATAATTCTTTTAAATATGTTTTTTTAGTGGGATTTAAAAGAAAGTATTCAAGTATCTTAAATCCTACAAATTTCCTAAACTCAGTAAGCATAATATAATAAACTATCGTTTACTATATTAAACTATCGTTTAATACATTTCATAACCTATTTTTTTTATCTTAAAGCAGTGATGTTTTTGTTTAGATTTTTGCAATGAAATTTTCATCTTTCTTTTAAAATCATTAATCCAATTTAGTTTTTTTACCCTTTTAAAGTTTAATGTTTTTAGCAATTTTGCGCTACAATCTGTTCTAATTTTTCAACAAGCGTGGGTATATCTTGCGTAGCTGTTTTATATACAATAATTAAATCAATATCAAAATAACCATGTATCAATCTATTTCGCATGCCAATAATGCTTTTCCAAGGTATCTGTGGATATTTATTTTGAACTTCTTCTGAAACACCTGCTCCTGCTTCACCAATTATCTCTAAAAGATGAACTACAGATAGTTGTAATTTCCGATCTGAATTAAAATCTTCTTGAGTCTTTTGCCTGGTAAAACAAATAATTTCATTTGATGCATCAAGCATATGCTTTAGTCGAACAATATCAGCTTGCAGCATAAATAACCTCAGCATTAGAAATAACTCTATCTCTAAAATATCTGCTTAAATCATTTGGGGTTCTAAGATCAACTTCTTTTCCATGAAAAAAATGCGATAATTGTTCTTCCATACGTATAAGATCAAAAAATCCTGGAGTTTGTCCTTTCTCAAATTCTACAAGTATATCAATATCGCTGTCAGAGTCAAAATCATCTCTTATAAAGGAACCAAAAAAAGCCAACTTTTTGATATGGTTTTTTTTACAGTATGCTGCTAGTTTTTGTTTTTGAATTTTTATTCCATGCTGCTTTTTATAACGTGTCATAATCCACTATTTTTTATTCATTTTTCCATTTAAATACATTTGCTTTGTTTTTTCTTAAAAGTATTAATCCAACTTATTTTTTTTAAACCCTTTTAAAGCTTAATGATTTTTGTTTTTTAATATTTTTTTAATCTGAAATGCTTAGCTAATTCAGTAGTGTTAAATATCGTTATGATGGATTGTTTCTTAAATAATGTATCATTTGACCAAATGTAGCAACCCTCTTTTGATGCCAACGCAAAAAAATCTATATCATCAAGGAACTCTTCTACATCATTTTGCGAGAATTTTTCTGCAATTTTTAGAGAAAAATTAAACTCATCTTTATATTTTTGTAATGGAACAAACTTAACATGTTCTTTTAATATTAGAATCAGGCAATCAAAGTCTTCTTTGTTTATTTTTGATTTGATTACTAGTTCTTTTGAATATTTTTGTAACTCGTTGAGTGCAAGTTCTGGAGAAATCAATTCAAAAGAACTATCAATAATAAGTTTTCTTGTGAACGATTCTTTCTTAAAAAATGAGAACAAAATGTTGGTATCAACAACAATCTTCAATTATACCAATCCTTTTTTCTTGAGTTCCTTAAATCTGCCTTTACGAGCTTTTTTTGATAATTCAATGATATCTTCTTCAGAAAGTTCGCTGTTTTCTAATAATGATTTTAGTTTTTCCAATTCTTCTTGTTTTTTAAGTCTGTCCACCAATATATTTCTTGCTACTTCAGACCAATTAATCCAGGAAAACTTCTGCATTTCTTGTCTAGATCTTTCATCGATAGATATTGTTATGCTCACCATTTATAACTCTCCTTGAAGTTCTTCAAATTTCTTTAGCTTTTTGATTTTTTCTTTTATTCCGCTCCTTAATATTTCAGACCAGCTGAGTTCGGGGTATCTGTCTAATTTGTCTTTTAATTCTTTTGGGATAGATAATGTAACCTTTACCATATTTACACCACTTTACGTATATATATGTAAAGACGTTGAAATATATAAAATTTGTTCTCTTTGCCCAAAATATTACATGTAACTCTTTCTTAAATCTATTACATAACTTCATAATAGAAAATAAAGCTAGGTTTTACAGGATTAATATATTATGTTACGATTATGCTTTTTAATTTCTATTTTGTTGTAATTTGTTATTTTTTAACCCTTTTAAAGCTTAATGTTCTTTAAGGTTTTTAATTAAAGTGAACTTTATAAAAGAATAACTGTTTTGAAATAATGTTTTAGAGGGTAAAATATGAACAAAAAAATCTTGGCAACAATTATTGTAATACTATTTACAGTGCTTATATTAAGCGGTTGTACATCAGAGGGTAAACTAACAGGTACTTGGGAGAATGAAGAAGAGGATTTAAGAATAACCCTAAGAGATGATGGAACAATTACTTTTTTATTTATGCAAGAGAATTATTCATTAAACGGTACTTATGAATTAACAAAAAATATTATAGAAATCACCCTGGTGGCGGAAGATTCAGGTGAAACATACTCGGAAACATTTGAGCTTTACTATGAACTTATTGATAATAATACACTGAGCCTTTCAGAAGACGATGAATCGGTAATATTTAGTAGAGTATAATTTTTTTAGCAAAACCTATTCTAAAAAATGTTATAAATAATGCTTCAAAGAGAGTTTTATAAATAAATAGCTGTTTTAAAATATTATATTGAGGAGAGAAAAATGGATTTAACAAGCTGGGGAAATTCAAAAGTAAAAAAGCTGGGTTGTGTTGATGTTCAACTTATAAAGATCGGTGTTATTGGTTTTACTCTGATGATAGCAAAACTATGGGAGCCAATACTTAGTCTAGAGTGGTATTGGTATGCACTAATCTTTGTTTTAGCATCAATAAAACCAATAATTAAAGTATTTGGTAAATAGTTCAAATATCTGAAAGAAAAAATTTAGGCATATGCGAAAAAATATTAAACATAAATAAAGTTATATTTTTTGAGGGCGAGGAAAAAATGACTAAAAGAAACCAGGCGGTGTTTATCGCAGTTATTGCCGGCATCTTGCTTTTAATATCTGGTATAAGTGGTGCTGCGACTTTGGAGGCAATCAAAGATTTTGTAACTTCACAGTTTCCAGGAAACGAAATTTTAGAAATAGTATTTGTAATATTGATATTCATAGCATCACTAGGTGGTATTGCAGTAATCCTTGGTGGGCTGCTTATTGGAAAAAACAAGGTTAAAACAGGTAAACTTTTAATTATGCTAGGTGCAGGTATTGGCTTGATCGGCCTATTAGTATCAATAACAATCGCCGTTGTTCAAAATAGTTTTACACTTGGTAGTTTTTTCTCCCTTGGGACAATAGGAATTATTTTATCAATTATCGCAAGAAAGATCGCTAGATAATATTTATAGATATAATCTATCGGGAAAAAATGCAGATGTTTTATAAACAAAAATAGGTTATATATTGTTTGGTGTGGTTAAGAGATGGTGAGATTTTGTCCATATTGTGGACGTAACCTTCCTAGTGATGCAAAAATGTGTTTATTTTGTGAAAAAACACTGGCTATGCATGACGATATGGTATATGAACCATATAATATAGAACAAAAAACAAATGATAAAAAGATTAATAAAAGATCATTGCTTGTTTTTTTAGTAGCATCGATTCTAATAATTGCTGCTGTGGCAATATCGACAACTGTTTACTTTTTTCTTAGCGGAAAGACTGACGAAAGCCCTCAAATAATACCAATACCAAACATTCATTTTACACAATATACTACAGATAATAAATTAACGGTTACAATGACGGGCTCTGAGAATTTGCAATGGATGGATTTTACTGTTTCATGTAACGTAAATTACAGCTTAATCAGAAGTAATGGAACTGTAATATATCAGCAGACTGACTTAGGTAATTGGACATATACTGGTGTCCATGGTCTAGAGCTTGGAGACCAATTCATATTAGATGACGCCGGCACAATTACTATTACACATAAACCAACAAACACATTGTTTGGACCCTGGACATTCAACTAAAAAAATATTTTTTCCTTCATATTTCTTTTTTTTTGCTTTATCCTCTTATATATCACAGATTTTTTTAAACGAATTTTTATAGGATATCAATATATCTCTACTGGAAAAAAAATGAACAGTGGAACAGAAAAATCAAAACCTTACGGACTTAAATTTATAATACTCATCATACTGCCAATAATCTTTTGGTCATGTGCATTTCCATTCATAAAAATGCTTCTGGAAGAACTAACTTTTATTAATCTTACAATAATGAGATTCGTAGTTGTATGCTTGTCATTACTAATCGTTATACCACTGCAGAGAAAAAGGATTAACCCTCTTAAAAAAAAGGATATAATACCAATATTTTTATTGGGTTTCTTTGGAATAATCGGATATCATCTGGGTTTAAACTACGGTGAACAATTTGTATCTGCAGGGGCAGCAAGCTTAATTATTGCAACAATACCTGTTTTAGTAGTAATTTTGTCGATATTGTATCTTAAAGAAAAAATAACAATAAAACAAACAATAGGAATACTTTTATCTTTATCAGGCGTAGTAATAATATCACTTTTAGGATCAAGAGATGCAAAAATAGAAATAGGTTATATTTTTGGGGCGTTAGCTGT
>CAZKUB010000190.1:0-8418 GCA_964555835.1 uncultured Thermoplasmatales archaeon | reverse complement strand
AGAACATGTCATTTGGCTATGAACATGTGACTTGCGGATATGATCTAGTGGTTATGATAATGGCTTCCCAAGCCATTTGCCCGGGTTCAAATCCCGGTATCCGCATAATAATGAACTTTTTAAACTAACTAACGATGCATAAGTCACAAAAAGAGGTTTATAGATGGTTTCAACTGGAGTAATAAAAGTGGGAGATAAAGTAGAGCTTTTAGAAATGCTGGATACTATGACAAAGCTTGTAAAAGGCTCAAAAGGAACTGTTACAAAAATAGAGGAAGACCAAGATTTAATATGGGTTAAATGGGATAACGGCGAAAAGTTAGCTTTAATAAAAGGAGTTGACAAATTTAAAAAGATTTAAAAAAAATAGGTGAAAAACAGTATGAAAAGAAATCTTTTGCTAATAAGTAATTCCACGCTACATGGTAGTGGTTATCTTGACCACTGTGCAGATGAGATTAAAAAGTTTTTAGGAAAAAGAAAAACAATATTGTTTATTCCTTATGCAAGACCTGATGGTATCACCCATGAAGAATACACCGAAAAGGCAAGGCTGCGTTTTGAAAAAATAGGGTTTAAGCTCACTGGTATACATGAGCATTCTAATCCTAAAAAAGCCGTTAGAAACGCTGAAGCAATATTTACCGGTGGTGGAAATACTTTTGTTCTACTTTCACAGCTTTATAAAGCAGATATAGTTGATGAAATAAGAAAAAAAGTATCAGAGGGGATGCCGTATATAGGAACAAGCGCAGGTTCAAATATTGCTTGTAAAACAATTAAAACAACAAATGACATGCCCATTGTGTATCCGCCGAGTTTTAATGCGTTAAATCTTGTACCTTTTAATATAAACCCGCATTATCTAGACCCAGATCCTAAATCTACACATAAAGGTGAAACAAGGGAGACAAGGATAAAAGAGTTTCATTGCTATAACAGTGAATACGTTGTTGGTCTGAGAGAAGGCGCAATGCTTCACATAGTAGATGATAAAATGGTTTTAAAAGGAACAACCGGTGCAAGAGTGTTTAAGAATCAAAAAGAACCTGAAGAGTATAAACCTGAAGATAGCCTTGATTTTGTTTTGAAATAAAAAATCTACTTAAAACAGTGTTTTTTGTTTCATCATATGAGATATGTTTTCAAATTTTTTAAGGATAGGTTCAACTCGGTCCTGTTTAAAATGATGCTTGTCACATAATATATTAATTACTTTATCGGTATCCGGAGAAATCCATTGCAGGCTATAATCATCAGTTACGTTGGGTTCTAAAAATATTTTTTTGATTTCTTTAATCTCATCAAAGGTAAGTGCATCCTCTGCACCGATGGTTGCAAGAGTGTTTTCTACATTACCGTTTTTTTTGATTAGATCAAGGCTTTTTTTAGGCCCTATTCCTTTGATTCCTTCATTAAAATCTGTACCGATCAGAATAGCCATATCAACAAGTTGTTTTTGTTTAACTCCAAGGCTTTTAAGATTTGCTTTAAGCCGGATCTGTTTTGGATAAACCTTAACATATTTTTCTTTACCCGGTGTTTTTCTTCTACCCTGCGCGGTGAGGTTTCTAATAAGAACAGGTGCACCCAGTAACAGACAATCGTAGTCCTGTGAGCCTACAGCGTATGCATCACCTTTTTTCACCATATGGCTTGCCTGTGCTTCTCCTTCACCTGGTGCTTGAACCCAGGGGATGCCAAGGGCTGATAGTAGATTTTTACTCTCCTCCACCATATCCTCAGTAAGCCTTGAGGTCTGCTGAGCTTTAGATCTTGCTTTTTTTAGATCTCCTTCTTCAAGGGCTTGTTTATATTCTATTTCCGCGATCTTTTTTCTTTTCTTTCTTTCTTGAAGTGTTTTTTCCTTTAGAAGATGTGGTTTTCCATCAAATGCAAAAACAGGTCTTATTTTTACCTCGACCATATTTGCAGTTCTGTAAAAAAGCCCTGATAGATGAGATGTAACCTCGCCTTTACTGTTTTTAAGAAGTGTTCCATCACGTTGTCGGATACTTGCCAAGAATTGATGCAGTACGTTATATGCATCGATCACGATCACTCTATCATGAAGATCATTAAAAGATATTTGTTCCTGTTTGAATAAATCTCCTAGTTTAACTCCCATTTTTAACTAAGATATTATAACAAAAAAATGTTTATAAAACATTGTACAAAAAAGATGAAAAAAAAGCATTTACGGTCTTTTGATTTTTTTCAAGGCCGTTTTATTTGACATATGCCCTTTTGTTAACTAAACAAAACCACTCATTTCACTATCTTGGGGGAGTAATTGATGTTGAAAACCACATTCTGTACAGACCAATGTATATACATCTTTCTCTGTTTCTTTTTTTATCATGGCTTGCTTTCCACATTTGGGACAAAGGAATTTTTCCATAATATCACAAGAACATAATTTGAAAGAACTTGTATTATAATAATTTTGTGTTTAATGGTTTTGAAAAACACAGTACATCGATATCTTTAAAGAATAAAATTGCATTCAAGCCTTTCGATGAAACGAGATATAATATCAATGCTTGATGTAAAAGATGATTTAGAAGAAATCATTGATCTAGGGATAAAACTTAAAAACAAGGCAAAAAAAGGAGGATCCATAGAGCTTTTAAAAGGTAAAACTCTAGGGATGATCTTTGAAAAAAGCAGTACACGTACACGGGTCAGCTTTGAAGCAGGCATGACAAAACTAGGTGGACATGCGATATTTCTTGGAAAAAACGATATACAGCTTGGCCGTGGAGAAACAATAGAGGACACCGCGATTGTACTATCCCGTTATGTAGATATTATCATGTTTAGAGCAATGAGCAACAAAGACATGAAGGAACTAGCAAAACATGCAACAGTACCTGTGATATCTGGTTTAGATGACAAAGAACACCCATGCCAGGTTATAACTGATCTGATGACAATAAAAGAACATAAAGAAAAACTAAGAGGGCTAAACTTTGTCTATATTGGAGATGGTGCAAACAACATGTCACATTCATACCTGCTCGGCTGTGCTATCGCAGGGTTAAACATTAAAATTGTATCACCAAAAAAATACCGGCCGGATAAATATTATGTTAAAGAAGCAGAAAAATTTGGTGTAAAAATAGAAATAACAGACAATATAAAGAATTCAACAAAAGATGCAGATGTAATCGCAACAGATACATGGGTATCAATGGGTGATGAAACGCAAAAACAACAAAGACTCAAAGAATTCAAAGGCTACACCATTGATAAAAAACTTATGAGCCAGGCAGAGAAAAACGCTATTTTCATGCATTGCCTCCCTGCATATTACGGCTATGAAGTAAGCAAAGAAGTTGCACATAGCCCGCAGAGTGTAATATTTGATGAAGCTGAAAACCGTATGTGGGCGCAAAACGCAATAATGGTAACCATCTGTAAATAAGAGTTCTAACTTAGGATTTTATCTAACATCTTTTTCTTATTTGCATATTTTATTTCCTGAGCGATCCTTCGCCCTGTCGAAAGATCTGTTTGAACAAGATCAGAATAAGGACTACCTGAAACATAAGGATTGGTCCCAGCAACGATACGCGCGGATATTTCAAAGACTTTAAACTCAAGGTTCTCTGTAACCACGGTTTCAAGACAAAAACTACCGATTATACCGCCAAACAGCTCAAGACTTTTTTCAACAACCGCCTCACCCATTTCAAAAACCTTTGGAAGAAGACTCTCACGCATAACAATTGGAATGTTACCCGTGACCACGAAAGTTGGATGAATACCTAGTTCTTCAAGCTCTGCAATGCTACCAAGCCTTTGAACCTCATCAATAGTTGTCTCATCACGCCTATCCATAGAAAGCATCTGAAGGCTGCCTTTTTTCATTTTATATCCGTTATCCTGTATCGGGCTGTAGAAATAATGAATATAATAACGAGTGCCCATTACAAACTCTTGAATTGAATATTTCTTTTTCTTATCAACACGTTTCTTAAACTCTTCATGGGTTTTTGCAATGAAAAAACCACGACCGCCTTTAGCGCCATGATACTTAACAATAACCGGATGCTCAATATAGTGAGGATCCTCGATCTCCTTAGGCATTGTAATACCCGCGCCTTCAAGCCATTTACGCTCCATATTACGATCAGATTCCCACATGAGAACATCACGGTTGCCAAACGTTGGAAGATCAAGTTCCATGAATTTATCAGCACCAAGGTATTCAACAAAAGAACCATGTGGTATTACTATCGCATTTTTCTCACGAAGCTCTTTGGTAAGGTCAAGTATCTCTTTATAATCTTTGACTATTAAAAACTCATCAGGTTTCCCAAGTGGAAATGCATCATAAAACTTCTTTTTTTCACCTACCACGATGCCCAGAGTTTTAAATCCTTCTTTTCTTGCACCGTTAAAAATCTGAAGAGAAGAATGACTGCAGACAGTACATATCGTAAGGTTTTTCTCATCATAAGATGTAAGCATGTCAGATATATTTTTTTTGTTCATAAGGACGACACTCTTACACCCCTTGTAATACCATCACTGTTTTAATATTTTCGATGAAACTTAAAAAAGTAAAAAACTGTAAAATAATACGGATAACAATTGTACAACAACAGTTTAAAAGCAGTAAAACAAAAACAAATATTGATAATTATGATGATTGTTGGGCAAGTAGATAATAAAGAGGAAGCAAACGAGATAACCTTTATTGCAAAATTATTTGTCGTAGGCCAGCGTGCTAGAGATCTTGCCAGCGAATCAGTAAAGAAAAAACGAAACAAAAATACATAGTTTTGTTATTTTTTATTCAATAAACTTTATTTAGTCACAGTTGTTTAAAAAAGAATACAACGGTGATTAAAACTGGTAAAATTAACTTTTTATGGTGGAATAAAAGAGATAGGTGGAAACAAAACACTACTGGAAGACGGCGATACAAAGATATTTCTTGATTTTGGAATGAGTTTTGCTAGACGCGGGAAATACTTTGAAGAGTTTTTAACACCAAGAGCAGCAAATGGAATTGGTGATTTCCTAGAGTTAAATCTTATTCCTAACATCGGCGGGATATACCGAGAGGATCTACTAAAACATCAGGGGATAAAACCAGAAAAAACACAGGTACAAGGGGTATTTCTTTCACATGCCCATGCAGATCATGCAAACTATATATCCTTTCTTCATGAAGATATTCCTATCTATTGTGGTAAAACCTGCAAGTATATACTTGAAGCTGTAAAAGAACAAAGCAGAAGAGAAATTGAAAACGAGGTTTTAGACTATAAGAAGAGACCGGTTTTTAAAAGTACTTACCGAGACCCGCCTGTCAAAAGAACTTTTAACACATTTAGAACAGGGGATAAGATAAAGATCGATGGTTTGGAGATAGCGCCCACGCATTTAGACCACTCGGTCCCCGGCGCATATGGCTTTATTATTCATACCTCCGAAGGGCCTGTGATATACACAGGTGATCTGAGACTGCATGGAAGACACAGCCATTTAACACAAGATTTTATAGAAAAAAGCAGACAAGAAAGACCAATTGCAATGATTACAGAAGGAACAAGGATAGATTCGGGTAGGACTAATGAGTCAGAGGAGAAGGTGTTTAATAAATCCAAAAAAAATCTTGAAACAAATAAGAACTTATCAATAGTTGATTTTAATTTTAAAGATGTTGATAGATTCACCACATTTTATAACATTGCAAAAGCACTCAATAGAAAACTAGTGATAAGCTTCAAACACGCATGTTATCTAGAGCGTTACCATAAAGATAAAAAACTAAAATCACCAGACAGCAGAGATGAAAATATCCTTATTTTAAAACCTAAGAGGATGACAGGTACATATATCGATGAAGACTACGCTGACTCTTATATCAAAAAAAGACTAGCTTACCCGAATATAAAAACCGCTGAGGAAATAAGAAAAAACCCGGAAAAATATATAGTTGTGCTGAATTTTTGGTATCTAAACATGCTGATAGATCTAAAACCAAACAAAGCAATGTATATACATTCCCTCTCAGAGCCGTTTAACGAAGAAATGGAGATATCCTATGACCGCATGATAAACTGGATTATGCATTTTAACATAAACTTCATTCAGTCACATTGCTCAGGCCATATAAATGGTGCAGATCTAATGGATATGATAAAAACAATAAACCCCAGAGAACTCTATCCGATACATACAGAAAAACCAGAGCTTTTCAAAAAAACAATGGCAAAAACAACTATTGTAAAAGAAGGGAAAAAATACAAAATCTAACAAAAAACAAGTTTTTTGATATAAAGTATAAGGAAAAACGTTTAAAGCAGAACTTTTATAGTCTGAACATGTCTGGTTGATATTTCTTCCAGATGGGAGGCGTAAAAAAATGGCCGATATTCTTGATTATTCTAAAAAAAAGGATGAGCAAACCTTGATTAATGTAGATACTGGAAAACGTAAAAAAGAACAATTTGTAGAAAACCTGCGTGAAGGAGATGTAGTAAATGATACCTATGCGGTGAAAATAAAAAATCCTCCACGATCATATAAGAGAGGTACATGGTTTTCCATAGTCGCCACAGATAAAACAGGCGAAGTAAGCATAAAATTCTGGGGTGGAGAAAACAAAGACCGGGTTAAAAGATTATATGATAGCTTCAAAGTAGGAGATGTTGTACAGGTAAGACTTGGAAATGTTGAGATATATGAAGATAAACCACAAATCAGCATAAATGAAACCACTGGTGGTCTTAGAAGATGCAATCCGAACGAATATGATGTATCAGATTTCATCCCTTCCCTTGAGGCAGAAGAAATCAAAGATTTATACCATAGTCTAGAAAAGGAAATACAAACAGTTGAAAACAAGGAGTTAAAAAGCCTACTTGATCTATTTTTTTCAGATTCTGATTTTGTAAAAGATTACTGTAACAGCCCAAGTGCTATAACACATCATCATAACTACATAGGTGGAAACTTGCAGCACAGCCTAGGCGTCCTACGTCTATGTAAAAACATATGTGAGATGTATCCTGGTATCGACAGGGATTTAGTAGTTACTGGTGCAATACTTCATGATATAGGTAAACTAAAAGAATATGTAGCAACTGCTGCAATAGACAAAACAGATATAGGAAACTTCATCGGACATATTGTCATGGGAGACCGATGGCTTCGTGAAAAAATAATGCATCTGCGTAAAAAAGACGTTGAGTTTAGTGTTGATTTAGAAAACAGGCTATGTCATATAATTTTAAGCCATCATGGAAAATATGAATACGGCAGCCCAAGTCTACCAAAAACAATAGAGTCAATGGTTGTACATGCTGCTGATATGATGGATTCACAAGTCAAAAACTTTATACAACATATAGAAGAAGGCCGTAAAATATCTAAAGATGATTGGGCATTTATCTGGGATTCAGATGCAGGCATGAAAAGACCGATGTATCTCGTGGAAGAAAAAAAGTTATGAAAAAAGATATTTTAGATATTATCTGCTGCCCAGAATGCAAATCAGATCTATTTTTAAAAGTAGAAAGAGAAGAAAAAGATGAGATAATAAATGGTACTTTCACATGTAAAAAATGTAAAGCAGAATATAAAATAAACAATGGAATACCTAATCTTTTACCAAAAAAGGGATACTAGCCATTCATGAAAAATTTAATATCTTCTACTAAATTTTTTGATTCTTTCATATCTTTTATATATCTTTTAAAACGAGTGGCACGACGATCAAGTATCACAGCAACACCTTTATCGTTTTCATCGCGTATAAGACGTCCGATTGCCTGAAGAAGTTTACGCGCTGTTGGTGCTTCAACAGTATACTCCCATCCTTTACGGAATTTTAAATCATAGTAACGCTGCAGTCCACGTTGTCTAGCCGTAGGCTTTGGATAAGGAATACCAACGATTACTGCTATTTCAAGTTCTTCTGCGGGAAAATCCATACCTTCAGATATACGACCGCCCATAACACTGAATAGAGCTGCTCCATCACCGTTGCTCTGTTCTTTGAAATCACTTACAAGATCCATAAGTGCCGTCTGAGACATTGCTTGTTCTTCAAAAAAAGTACATCGGTTGATACTGCATATATCCTGGCTTCTTCTGAAGTTTGACATCACGCTGAAGCTTGGGAAAAAAACCATAGTGTTCTTTGGAAAAATATTGCAGATATCTACAACATACTTTACCATTTTATCAACTATTTTGTCATCTTTAAGCATTTCCTCATATTTGGTGGAAACATCCTTTGCAAATATTATTCTTCTATTTTTCGCTGAAAATGGGGACGGGTAGGAAACAAGCTCTGTATCTTCAGAAAGACCCAGAGAATCACGGTATTCCTCCAGCGGCTCAAGCGTCCCGCTCATATGGATGGTGGAATGAAAATATTTCAGTATTTCTGTTCCA
>CAZKUB010000189.1:0-19554 GCA_964555835.1 uncultured Thermoplasmatales archaeon | reverse complement strand
ATTTCTTATTTAGTATAAATATCTAGATGAGGCCTCCAAACAAAACAGTTTAAAAAATGGTAAACAATCATACATCACTATTCAAAACCTCGTATCATTTACAAATACGTAATATTTTATGTATTTCAATCAATTGCATTTCTAACTCTCTCAATGGTTTTTTTGATAAAATCGTTGTCTTCAATAATTAACTCAATTGCATTATTTGGACATATCTCAACACAACGGCCACAGGCAAGACAACTATCACCTATCACTGCAACACCCTTACTAATTTTTATTGCGTTGATAAAACAAATATCTTTACTACAAACACCACAACCGGTACAATTATTGTTTACCTTGATTTTGACACCAGGCATTTTTTTAACTGTTGATGAAAGGCTATTTTCCAAATAAGGAAGCATACGCCAAAGGCAGCAGCAGTTGCAACAGTTACAAACAGTAACTAAAGGAATCTTTGAGCCTACACCTAACCAGGTCTCATCTAATTTATCTCTTCCAATCAGATGAACTAAGCCAGCATCACGGCATTTTTCAACATGATAAAGAGCTTCTTTTTTAGAGACAGATCGCCCAAGTTCTTGTGATATTTTCTTTGCCGCATCACCCATAAAAAGACAGCCAAGTTCAATAGGGTAATCTTTACAAGTCATTGCCTCACGACATAAACAAAAATCCATGATAAAACGATAGCTTGATTTATCAATGAAGTATTCAACAACTTTTGAAGGAACCACAATGCTGTCAGGTTGTTTTATTTCTTTATTAAGAGTTACTTTAACAACGCTGTCTTTTATAAGATATGTAATATCATTTTTATCAAAAAGCATTTTATTAATAATCCATCTAAAAACAGGGACATGGGTCAATTTAGCGATTTTAAATCGATGATGAAAATTTTTTTCTATAAGTCTTACAAGTCTTTTAGTAGGCTGCATTCTAAACAAAAGAAGGCAATAACACTTGATAAATATTATTCCTATAGAATATTTAGTACAGAAATATTTAACATCTAACTATTTTTAGTCTAGCTAGTATATATCATAACATATAATGCAAACATTTTTCCTATCAATTAAAATCACAGAGCGGTTTTATCAGGATTCAAGCTTAAAAAAACTATTATTTTTTAATTTATCTTTTCAAAAATTTTTTTGAAGTCTTTGCTTTTTCCCTCAAGCTCTGCATTTAACACACCTATTGCATTTCTAAGTTTTTCTTCAGAATTTGTTTCAAACACTATTTTCACCTTATCTAATACAATGTTTTTATTACATCTAATACATTTTGTAGACTTATGTTTTAGTTCAACTCCTTTCACATGTTTGCATTTAGGACAAACAACAATTCCATATTTCATAACTCAAGCCATCCTAACTCAAACCTTAACAAATAAATATAACTATTGTCATTGCCCTTAAGTAATTTTACCCGCCTTAGCTCAGTCTGGCTGGAGCGGCCGGCTGTAGACCCTATGGCCGTTACCGGCAGGTCCCCGGTTCAAATCCGGGAGGCGGGATTCATATTTTTTTAGACAAAACATTAATTTATCTACCCCCATATCTTATGTTATAATGATTGTAGAAAAAAAAGCAAAATCTTACAAAGAAATCGTAGAAATACCTGAAGATCTAAAAAACATTCTACCAACTTCTTTTGATATAATAGGAGATATCGCGTTATTAAAAATTCCTGACGAGCTACAAAAATACAAAAAAGACATTGCAGATGCTTTCCTTAAAACATACAAAAACATAAAAACAGTATGTGAAATAAAGCCAGTTTCAGGAGAGTTAAGGACAAGAACGATTAAAATTATAGGCGGAGAAAAAAAATTAGAAACAATTCATAAAGAATACAACGTTAGATTCAAAGTAAATGTTGAAAAAACATATTTTTCCCCAAGGCTTGCAAATGAAAGAAAAAAAATAGCAGATACTGTCAGAAAAAACGAAGTTATAGTCGACATGTTTGCAGGGGTTGCACCTTTTCCAATAATTATTGCAAAACATGCTGATCCTAAAATAATATATGCAATTGAAAAAAATAAAGATGCTGTGAAATATGCAAAGGAAAACATAAAAATCAATAATCTTTTGGATAAAATCGAAGTTATACACACAGATGCAAAAAATACTTATAAAATACTTAGTGAAAAAAATGTTAAAGCAGATAGAATAATTATGAACTTACCTTTTTCAGCTTATCTATTTTTTGAAGAGGCACTTAAAATCGCAGGGGACGAGTGCATTATTCATTATTTTGATTTCCTGAAAGATACAGAGATAAAAGATAGAATAAAACAGCTTAAGAACATTGCAGAGAAAAACAATGTTATATTAACAAAAACTGTTTATGAGAAAATAAAATCATATTCACCAAGAGAGTTTTATATAAGAATTGATATTACGGCTAAAAAAACATAATGCCGATGTAGCTTAGACCGGTTGAGCGGCTGACTTGTAATCAGCAGGTCGGGGGTTCAAATCCCTCCATCGGCTTTAACTTTTTTTATTGTATTTTTTAACAAATAACATAAACAACAATCCAAGTACAAACAGTAATAGCTCAAACCCGGGTGTTTCCTCAGTTGGTTTTCTAATTGTAATCCGACCTGAAGCTGTATCTGAAAAATCATCGACAGATACTGTTAAAGTAACAAGATACGTACCTGCTGATTCGTATATATGTGTCGGGTTTTTATCTGTAGAGGTTGTTCCATCTCCAAAAACCCAGAGGTAAGATAATGTACCACTGCCACCGTATACTGTGTCATCACTGTTAAAAACAATATTTGCACCGATATCACCGTTCAAAGGTATCACAGCATTTGCAACAGGACGCTCATGTCCTGTAGCAGATACAAAAACTTTCGTTGTATCAGAAGTACTGGAGCCGTTATTATCTATAACCGTCAAAATAACAGTATATTCTCCTTCCTGTGAGTAAAAATAAGCAGGGTTTTCTCTTAAGATCTCACTTGAGCCATCCCCAAAATTCCACCTGTAAAAATCAATTTCTCCATCAGGATCATGACTTCCTGTTGAGTCAAAATTTATCGTCTCATTTACATTAGCATAATATGGACCTCCCGCATTTGCAACAGGCGGAACATTATCTGGTGGTGTAAGCTTAGTAAAAAAGATAAAAATATCAGATTGGTTCTCAAGTAAACTATCATTTACAACAACATACCAGGCATAAGTAGTATTAAAACCTAATATGAAGCTGCATCTTGCAATACTATTATTTTTAACTCTTCTAACAGGGTTCGGCGTTGTGCTAGGTATTAGCGTACCATCCCCTTTATAGAAATAAACTGTTAATTCATCACTATCTGGATCTTCAATATGAACCTGTAAAGTAACTCTTAATCCTACACCTGTTTCAAAATCGTTAGGACTGGGATTAGATGGTTTTTTAGGTGGTTTTAAAAAATAACCCAATGGATAAATATCTTCAACACCTTCTTTAGAATAGATTTCATCACCTATACCATCACCCTCTCTATCAACATAGTTGTAATCACTCCAGTAGTTACCCTGACCATTGTGATACCATGTATTTAAGCCAAGTTCTCTTGCAGAAACCCCGTTGTTTTTAAAATCATTCAAATATATTATATTGTTATTACTGCCAGGGTTTGCGTAAATACCGGCTCCTTGTGAGCCATGGATTCTGTTGTCGTTTATTGTATTAACCGATCCATCAATACTTATACCGCGTTGATTGTCCTTAAAAGTATTATTTGAAACTATACAGGATGATGATCTTAGAATAATTCCACTACCTGAATTATCCGTGAATTGATTGTTTCTTATTATACTTGCATCTGAGTTATGCAGACTTACTCCGCTAAATCCACTGTTAGCGATAACGTTGTTTGAGATATTTACCGCATTGCTATTTTGAACATAAATACCTGTTTTACAGTTATGGATACGGTTGCCATACAGCCTGTTATTACTCAATGCAGAGTGAAGATATATACCTGAATGTGAGCAGTTTCCAATTTGATTATCTATGATATCAATAGTAGCTGATGAAGAGATGTAAATCCCTTTTTCTGTGTTATTGATTTCATTCTTGCTAACTAGATTACCATTAGAATTTGTATCTATATAGATGCCATAGCTATCTGTATCCTGTATAAAATTGCTTACAATTTTATTGTTATCAGATTCTAAATAGATAAGAGCACCAATAGGAGATGTTGTTTTACTAGCGGTGTCACTAACAGTTAAACCTTCAAGGGTTACATCATCAGCTCTAACTTCAATAAGGTATCTCTGGTCAATTTTTGAATCAATAACAGTTTCTATCTCATCTACAGCACCAACTATTTTTAGTGTTTTATCAATGATTATATTCTCCTGATATAAGCCTCCAAAAACATAGATTGTATCACCTGCATTTGCATCATCTATTGCTTCCTGAATCCTCTTATATGGCCTGTCTGCAGAGCCGTCACTAAAGCCAAAATAACTAGATCTTACATATATCTCTCTAGATTGAGCTTCCACTTGTGAATTAAAATTTACAAAAACTAGGCTTGTCACTAACATGATAACTATAACAGTAAATGATATTTTAGCTTTCATATTCCCATCCTCTCAGCTAATATAACAAATATTGTAGTTGAATTTATAGTTTTCTCATAAAAAGTGTTTTTTTAAACATAATATTTAAAATGTTAAAAACAGATTTTAGAACTATGAAAGTTTGCATAGGCGGAACGTTTGATATCATACATAAAGGTCATGAAAAACTGATAGAAAAAGCATTTAAAACTGCAGGAGAAAATGGTTTTGTATTCATAGGTTTATCAAAAGGACCTTTAATAAAAGACAAAGATAGCGCAATTAGAAAATGGAGTTTGAGAAAAAAAAAATTACAGGAACTAGTCAACGAAAGAAATTATGCGTCTGATTTTGAAATAACACCAATAAGTGATATTTACGGACCAACAATCAAAGAAGATTTCGATGCTATTATTGTTTCACCAGAAACTGTAAAAAACGCTGAAAAAATCAATCTTAAAAGAAAAGAAATAGGAAAAAAACCTATTAAAATCATCAAAATACCTTACGTGCTTGCAGAGGATAATATACCAATAAGCTCCTCAAGAATTAAAAAAGGGGAAATAACTCCTCAAGGAAAAAATGTCAAAGATTAGTTTTATATATTGTATAATATTACATCGAAGAAAATAATGGTGATTAACATATGACATATGTGATCTTTGAAGTTAAAAGTGAAGAAGCAGGTAAGATAAATAATGTTATAAAAGAAGATATAGTAAGCCGTCAGAGTATACTTACACGTGACTCCAGTTCTCTTAATATGAAAGGTGACTTTTTATATCTTAAGATTGAAGGCAGCGATGAAGGTGTTAAAAAAGCAGAAGAGCTTGCAAAAGAGCAAGGGTTCAAAAAAATAGATGACAAGAAGGCAAAAGAAATAAATGAAAAAATTGCTGAGCAAGAAGACTCCGCAGCATCTGGCATGGGAATGATCTTCGATTAAACATTCCAATATTTATTCATTTTGTTTTTTAGTTCTCTAAGTGTTTCTTTCACATCTGTTTTTTCTTTTATTTCGTCCTTAAAAGTTACTTTGTTATCCATCATCTGTGAAAGTTGTGAGATTAAACATTTACCGATCCAATAAAGATTATATCCGCCCTCAATGGTACATGCTATTTTTGGCTGTATCCTCTGATATTTTTCAATTATTTCTGCATAAAAATTAACTGTGAACCTCAGCCCGCCTAGCATATCAGAATGATGAGAGTCATAACCTGAAGAAAATAGTATAATATCTGGTTTGAACTGTTTTGCCACAGGTAAAAATATTTCATCTAATATTTTTCTTGCAGCCTCATTTCCATTACCATATGAAAGCGGGGCGTTAAGATTGTATCCTTCACCCTCACCCGCACCTATTTCTTCTACAGCGCCTGTTCCCGGGAAGTGTGGCGATAAATGCAAGGATTGATACATTATATCTTTTCTACTGTAATGTATATCCTGTACACCGTTTCCATGGTGAACATCAAAATCCATGAGTAATACCTTTTTACCCTTTTTTGCTATTTCATTTGCAGCAATAGCCACATTATTAAAAAGACAAAAACCCATCGATCTTTTACTTGTTGCATGATGACCCGGAGGTCTTACCAAAGCATAGCTATTCTCTGCTTTTCCTGAAAGCACATTTTCACATGCTTGCAGTGTCGCCCCTGCAGCAAGTTTTGCAATTTCATAGTCGCCTTTGCATACATAGGTATCTAAATCTATCCATGAATCCTCTGTTTGACTTATGTTTTTTACCTGTTGAATCATTCTTTGAGAATGAATTTTCTCTAAACTTTTATCATCTATAATTTTGGGCTTTAATATTTCCAGTTCGTTATAAAAAGATGTTTTTTTAACTTCATCAATCATAATATTTAGCCGTCTAGCATTTTCAGGATGACCCGGATTGTTATGTTTGTTGAATTCTTTAGCATAAATTAGCTGCGTTGTCATAAATTAAACCAAAGAAGTAAAATATAGAACTCTAATTTAAGGATTTGTTTTTCTAATGAAATATTGGAAAACATTATATTAGTGATTTAACGGGGGTCTATAAGTTTCATGGATGATATGTTAACGGGTATTTCATCAGAGTATCTATATTTCCATGGTAAAAAACCTAGGTTTTTATCTGATTTTCACAAACCATATTTTCTAGCTTTTTGCAGGGATAACAAAGATATTAACACCGAAAGATCAAATCTTTTGAGAACATGGGAGGAAAATACTTCTGAATACAGTCCTCTTTCAAAAATCGAGGGCTTCGGAGAAGTTGAAGATTATCGTAGCTTCTGGGATTTTGATAAAACCTGGAAGGTTTTCAAAGTTTATACTAAAAAATCCTATTTTGTACCCGAGATAAGTGACTATCTTTTCTTTAATTTTGATTTATTTACTGCAGAGCATGATATTCCTTATCAGCAAAGGTCACTTACTGATCTTGCAGCAGGTAATAAAACATGGATTTTTGATTCAAGTGGTCTTAAAAAGAACTTAAAAGTATTAGTTTATGATATAGAGACAACAGAATATGAAAAAGGAATAGATAATATTCCTATCGACATAATTGGTCATGCAAGTTTTGAAATATCCTTTGAGTCTAAGAAAAATCTTGAAACAGAGGAATTCAGTTTTGATATCGTAGATACGCCTTCCAGCTGGACGGAGCCGGAAATCATCCAAATCGTTTCAAAAAATATTGATGAAGAGATAGACAACCTAACAAGTTTTTGTAAGCTTGTCATGGCTCATGATATTATATCCGGGCATAACATTATTGGTTTTGATAACCTTCAAGTTTATAACCGTATAAACTGGATTCTTAGAACATATACTGAAACACTTTCAACAGATAAAAAAAACATCTTACAAGAGTTCATAAGTAAATACAGTAAACCTGATAAATCATTTCATTTTGGATCTCGCTCTGACGCAGTACAGTTTTACCCTGCAAGTCTTGACACTTATTTAGGAGTTAGAAAATTTTATTCTTTTCTTAATGACTTCAGTCTTAAAGGGGTCGCACCGTTCTTAGGCATAAAAATCAAAGACCGCATTGTACTTACACCTAATCAGATAAAAATCGATGATAGGACTTTAAAATACAACAAACATGATGTAATGGAGCAGCTGGGTGTTACTCTAAATCTTATACAGCAAGCCCTTCCTCTTTCTTTTACAACTTGTATGCCTTTTGATATGCTTTTATCATCAGGCGCGGTAAACATGTGGGATCATATGTCTATGATACGAGCATCTATGCAAAAAAAGATAATGCCGCCTATATGTCGTGTTTTATCAATTTCTCAACTTCTTTCAAAATATTTCAAAGGATGCGATACACATTTAGATATCGTTAAAAAAGCAAAAGATAGAAAAGAACAACTTTCAAAGGATTTTCTAAGAGTCATCAAATACGGTGAAGAAATGCCGTATTGGATGACAGATCCTTCAGTTATTTACAATGAGAACCATAAAGACTCAGATGATATTCTTAGCTATCATATGCCTGGTGGTATGACACTAAAACCTGATAAAGATGCAAATTCTGATTTTGTACCATGGTGGTATGTAGTAATCGCAGATGTGGGAGCGATGTATCCTACTATACTTAAAGCCATGAACATCGGAGGAGATACAGTTAGACTTGCGAAAAAAGATGAAACACCTGATGATTTCATATGGCTTAAAAGAATACCTAGAAGATTCCTTGAAAAAAGAGATATCCACTATAGGGAAATAACAGAAGAGGATTCTTTTGCAGATAAAGGTTATATGATGGGTGTTAAAATCGATGATAAACCCGGTGTTGTCAATTGTGCAATGACTGGTATTATGAGCATGATTGCAAAGACAAAAAATGAGCTTAAAGAAACCAAGAAGAAAGGAAGTGATTCAGAAATAAAAAGATTAAAAATGATGTATCAGAGCGTTAAAGGAGCTCGTAACGCGGGATCCCATGGGATTCTCTCGGCACCTGGTGTATCTGGTAGACAATTCAATTTATGGGGCGCTGCAATGATTACTACAAAAGGACAATTTATAATGTCTGATACTCTTGATTATTTAAAAAGTAAAGGAATTCGTGTTGTATATACGGATACAGACGGCGTGTATTTAGGATGCTCACGCTCTGTTGGAAATATCCAAAGACTTTCTAAAGCATTGGAATTAGATATATCTGAAGATGAAAAAGATTGGATTACAAAACCAGATGATGCAATAAACGCGATAGAAGAATGCAGTCTTAAATGGCAGAAAAAGTTGAAATATCCAGATTTTGAGCTAGAACCTGAAAATCATGATGCAATGATATTTGTAAAACACAAGAATTATCTTATATTTGATGAAAAAAATGGTAAAATCGAGCTTGTTACAAAAGGTAATAATTTTAAAGGATCTGACAAGGCAGATATAGCAAGAAAAATTCTAAGACAAATTATGATAGAAGTTCTACGCGATAATCCTTCATGGACTGATGAAGAAGAAGCAAGGACAAACATAAAAAATAGTATAATGCAGAAAACCAGTGAAATTATTTCAAAGCTTGATCTTAAAAAGGTAGACCTTGAGGATTTAACACTTATTCAATCCGTTCAACCGGCAAACCGTTACAAGCCAAATCAGGATGGTAATATGTCTACCTTCGGTAAACGTGCTCAGGCTTTAGAAAAACTTTTAGGTCAGCCTATTAAAAGCCGTATGAAATTTAAGTTTGTTGTAACAAAACAATCTCTTCCGGGTATTAATAACCCTTCAAAAAGTGGTGTGAAACCAATTGATTTTATGTACCCCGTTGACAAATTAAATGACCTGTCTCAGATTGACCTTGACTGGTATAAAAAAATGATTGAAAACTATATACAAGGAGCTTTTGGTTTATCAGGTTTACAAAAAACAGAACAAACTGGTTTAGATGCTTGGATGTAAAAAAAAAGAAAAGTTGGATGTTTTATTAAAACATCACATTGTAGTTGCTTGTTTTTTTAATAGTGGTATCGATGCAATCAGTGCAATTATTGCTGCAACTATCATTAGATACCAGGCATATCCTGGTCCAGCAAGTTCATTCCAAAAATCATTTATGTTAAGGACTTCACCGAATCCTGAGGTCATAAAGTATATCGGCGCAATTATTGCTAAAATGAACGTTAAGATACCAAAAATTGCTGCTAACATTCTCATTTTGTCAGGTTTTCCAAGGTTGAACTGCGCGCCTAATATGCCTATTATTGCAATTATTGCAAATATCAAAGCTACCATTGTTATATACATAGTGTTATCAAAACTTGCTTTTGCATCACCCATAGTGTCATCATATGGAACTGTTGTTCCAGCCATTTCAGCCTTTGTTAGATAAAAGTTTCCACCCATGCCCATAAAACTCATAGAATACCATGGGCCAACTAATGCTACTATGATTAAAACCAGCGCCAATATCATTCCAATAAGGGGTATCATTTCCTTTTTCATATCCATACGAGTTTTTCTCCTTTTTTTGTTAAACAAAAATAGTTTTCAACTATAAAAACTACTCGAAAATTTTAACAACCAAAAGGAAAAAAATATTTAAATATTACTAATAACGTAAACTATGAAGTCTAATAAAAAATAGTTCAAAGGACGTAAGATTAAGGCTTATTATTACTTTGCATTTGAATAAATACTTCTCTTAAGTGATATATCATGTCTAATCAAAAGCAAAGATTTTTAAGGAGAACAAAAGGAGAAAAAAAACATAGTAAACTATTTATTTAAGCATTTTATTTAAAAAATGGGGGACCTAGTTATAAGTATGTTGGGGAGGTTTACTGTACCTGCTTTCCGCTTAGAGGCGCATTCCTCCTATCGATGCATCCCGTCCCCCACTTCTAACAAAATTTAGTTAAAGCTAGTATATACTCTTTATTTACAGATTTAAAAAAAGATAATCCTTTGTTTTTAAACAGAAGCTTAAAATAAGGTAAAAAGTCCTTTTACAGACTCATTACCCGCTCTGTTGTAACAACAAAGATGTATTTTATCCGAATAGTGCGCCAAGTCCGGCTGCTGCGTCTTCTTCTGAAACTTCTTCAGCTTCTTCTTTCTTCTTTTTGTCTTCTTTTTTATCTTCAGCTTTCTCGGCAGGTGCTCCGCTAGCTGCTGTAGCTGGTGCCACGGCTGCTGCTGCATTTTTTATTGTTTCTTCGATGTTTACGCCATCTAGACTTGCAGTGAGAGCTTTTATTCTGCCTTCATCTGCTTTAACACCGGCTGCTTCAAGTACCTTTTTGACGTTTGCTTCTGTTATTTTCTGCCCTGCTGAATGAAGAAGCATTGCGCTATATATGTATTCCATTTTCTTTTTTCCTCCTTAATTATTTGTTTTATTTTTCAAAGCAAGCATTTGAGTGTTTGCTTTTGATATAAGGTTTTTAATTGTTTCATTATTTATGATGCCTTGTTCAAATGCTAGAACAAATGCATTGTTATATGCTTTCATGATAAGCGGCTGGATTGTTTCTTTTGTAGTCCAGCCTAATTCCAAGGCAATCATAAATGAGCTGTGTGATGCTTGTTTCATGTTTGCCACAAAAGCATCTATATCAATGTCAAGTACATCTGTTTTGAAAATTGTTCCATCCTCAAATACGCCTCTTACGTCCATTCCTATTTCAATTGGAAATATTTCAAGACGTGTAAGCATTTGAGCAAGTTCTGTGGATATTTTTTCACCATGAAGAACTAATACTTTATCTGTTTTTATCACTACTTTTCCATCTTTAATTGCAGCAGGTATTCCTACTTTTTGAAGTTCACCCACAACAGGTCCTGGTTTGAAGTTCGTATCCCCTGCTTTTATTTCTATATCCTGTGCTGCTGTCTCACCGCCTCTTGCTGGAGCCATTGTTCTCGAGGTTTTAATTTTTGAAAATAGCCTAAAAGGATTCATCTCAGTTGTAATTATTGCTGACTGACCAGTTATGTGTTCCTTTAAATTAGATATTCCTTTAACTTGTTTTTCTGCTTCATCAAGGGCTAAGAACAATAAATTATTTTTCGCAGAGCGAATAGTTGCGGATTCATGTAGACTCTGTCTCATTTTTTGCATTTGTGGAGCAGGTATTCCTCCAACATTTAAGATTCCTACTACTTTATTTTTTGTAAGTAACTCAGTTAGTTTTTTAACTTCGCCATACTTCCATTCTGCAACATGAGCGGTCATAATTTTTTTATCCCCCATTATATCAGTCTTTCAGATGGACCCATAGTTGTCTTTATATAAACAGATCCTATGTTCATTTTTCCGTTCTCCAATGCTGCTTCAACACGTGTCATAATTGCGTCAATGTTTTCTGCAATTTTTTCTTTTTGCATATCTGCTCGACCTGCTGTTGTATGAAATGTTTTATTGCTTTTAGACCTAACTTTAACCGTTTTTCTAAGATTTTTTACCATCCCTGATACATCGGCAGTAGGTGGTACTGGTTTAGGCATCTTTCCTCTTGGGCCAAGAACAGTACCAAGTGATTTACCAATTGTTGGCATTAAAGGTGCCTCTGCTAAGAAAAAATCATATTCGTCTACCAGTTTTTTGAATTTCTTTTTATTACCTGACAAATCCTCTATTTCCTCAGGTTTTATTAGAAGATCAACATGTTTTTTTGAGTTTACTGCAAGTTGTCCACTTGCAAAAATTGCGACCTTTGATTCTTTTCCGCGTCCATTTGGAAGAGCTATTTCTTCATCTACACGGTTTTTAGGAATATTGAGGTCGATATTTTTAAGATTAAAAATAACATCAATATTTTCTTTGAATTTACGGTCAAGCTTCTTGGATTCACCCAAGACCTTTTCCACAATATCAATAGTTTTTTTGCTAGTCATAGATCATCATCGAGTATTTATTTTTGTATGCACATTTTCTAAGATAAAGAGAAAATGTAGTCTTCGGGAATAACGACCTTATTTATAAAAGTTTGCGTTAGACTCTAATGTATCATTCTGTATTATAAAGCCTTTCAAGTATTAAATCAATTATATCCTCTGGATCACGTGCTTTTTTAAGCTCTTTTTTGATAATCAGAGGGGTACCCTGTATATTTGTCTTTGAAACATCTCTATCAGGTATTATTACTGCATGTTTTTCAGTGATTTTTGAAATACTGTTTATCACTTGTGCTTTTTTTACTAGTTTTTTATCATATTTATCTACACATGTTAAAAGTATTTTTTTCTTATCTTGACTTACTGCTTCAAATGGTGCTCTTTCCAGCGGTATTACTTTGTATCCAACTTTTTGAAGTATAGAAAATATTTCTCTTTGAAATTCTCTGAACCCTTCGGGCTGTGCCGGGGAGGGTTTAAGTGTTTTAAGATTCAAAGGTTTTTTTAGAATATCTATGGGTGTAGTTATATTGCTTCCAAATATATCTTCTATTCTGATAGCTACTTCTATTGTTGTATTCATTCCATCTTCATACATTTGTACGGTTTTTCTGGATACTTTTAACTCACGTGCAAAGGATCCAATAGATAGTTTTTGTTCTTTTCTAAGGTTTTTAATTTTCTCTGTATTAATGTTTACATACAACCCGCCAGGTGCTGCATAAACCTCTAGAGGCATGCCTTCTAATAGATGGTTTTTAAGTGTTTGTGAACTTATAGTTTGTATCCCACATCTGTCATATACAACATCCTCTTCAAGTTTTCTCAAACCTGTTTTTTCTCCTATAAGAAGAGGACATGCTTTAAGTAGTACAGATAGTGTTCTTAGTTCATTTGCAACATTTTCGTTCATTGCATCTATATTTGTCAAAACTTTAATTATGAGAAGAGAGTTGTCCCTTCTTGCAACTAAGTCAAAACCTATTGGACGCATTATGTATAACTCAGAAACATAAAATCCTGCGTTTGTTAAGGTTTCTCTTACTTGAGATAACAACTCTGTTCGATCCATATGCAGAATTGTTTATAATAAACCATTATATTTAAGGATATCGGGAGTGATAAGTTATCTGGATTGGTATTGATGACACTGATTCAAAAAAAGGTGGTTGTACAACCTATACTGCTATTGTAGTTGTTGAAAAACTAGTTGATAGTGGTTTTGACATCATTGGTTTTCCACATCTTGTAAGACTTAATCCAAATATTCCTTGGAAGACCCGTGGGAATGGTGCTGTTTCTATTAAAGTTGGTAAAGGATCCGGTAAAAAAACAAAGATAGGCGAAGTTAAAGGCAAAGATCTTTTTTGTTATGAGACGCTATCAAAAGAATTTAAAATTGAAAAAGTCAAAGAAATTGTTATAAGCGTTGTTGATGAATTTGCAAGGTTGGAAGACAAGGACACTAATTCAGGGTTAGTGATTTTAGAGGAAAAACCGGATTATGAGGTATATCTAAAAGCAGTTAAGAAAGTTGTAAGTTTAGATGAAACAAAAAAACTATTGAAAGAAAAAAATGCTTTTTTCAAGGGCTATAAAAACATGAGAGGCCTTATTGGTGCTACAGCATCAACTTCTTGGAATAGTGGACATGATAGTACTTTTGAGTTAATTGCATATCGTGAAAAAAATAAATGGGGTTCAAAAAGATTCGTAGACGATAAATCAACAATTAAAATGGACTCTTCTTTTCCTTCTACTTTTGATAACTTTGATTATGAGAACAAACACAACAGAATTGTTCCTAAATCCCCCTGTCCTGTGTTATTTGGAATTAGAGGGGAAAACTTTCAGGATTTATTTAAAGCTAAATCTATGATTAAATCTGAAAAAGTTGATTGTTGGATTATATTTGAAAGCAATCAAGCTACAGATGATCATCTTCAACGTAAAAAAATATCAGCTGTCTCTGTTTATGACTCAGTAGCTTTAGAAGGTGTAGTAAATAAGAAACCGTTAACCTTTCAAGGTGGACATGTAATCTTTTCTATAGCAGATGATACAGGAATTATTGATTGTGCAGCATATGAGCCTACAAAAAAGTTTAGAAACCTAATTCGTGCTCTTACAAAAGGGGATGCTGTTGAAGTATTTGGTGGTGTTAAAAGTAATCCTTTGACAGTTAATCTTGAAAAGATTAAAATTATCGATCTTGTAGAAAAGAATGAAAAAGTTGAAAACCCTGTTTGCAGCATTTGTGGTAAACATATGAAATCCATTGGTTCTAATCAGGGTTATCGATGTAAAAAATGTGGTACTAAAAGTGATATGGCAAATATCGTTAAGAAAAAAAGAATGCTAGAATCAAAATTTTACGAAGTTCCTATTTGTGCTCGTAGACATCTAAGCAAACCTATTAAAAGAATGAAGTAACCATAATGCTTTTTAAGGGATCATTGCTTCATGATTTCAAAATTTATAGACTGCGGGTGTGGTGTAGTCTGGTATCACTTAAGCTTGCCAAGCTTATAACTCGGGTTCAAATCCCGGCACCCGCATTTTTTTAAACATAAACTTATAATACAAATATTTTTTTACAATGTTTTGAAAAATGGAGTAAAATAATGATAAAACTAGATCTACATATCCACTCGCAGTACTCGGAAGATGGAGCAGGCACTCCTAAAGAAATCATTAAAGTTCTTCAGAAAAGAGGCCTTGACGGGATGTCAATTACAGATCATAATACTTTAAAAGGTAGTCTTAAGGCTTTGAAAGAGGCACCAAAAGATTTCATTGTAATAACTGGAGTTGAGATCTCTACTAACAATGGGCATATAATAGCGCTAAATATTAAAGAAGAGATACCTCGTAACTTAAGTGTTGAAGAAACAGTCGATAGAATAATTGACCTTGGCGGTACTCCCATCATCCCTCATCTGCTCAGATCAATGTCCGGCATCAAAGAAAAAAATTTAAAAATAATTAAAAACAAAATCTCAACGATAGAGGTTTTTAATTCATGCAGCAATCCTCAAAATAATCTTAAAGTTATTAAAATTGCAAAAAAATATAATCTCGGCGGTACAGGAGGCAGTGACTCACACAGTCCAAAATATGTTGGTTCAGCATACACCATTGTAGATACAAAGGATTTAAGCTCTGATAGTATAATAAATGAAATAGACAAGAAAAAAACCTGGGGCAGTGGAACAACTATGCCTATTAATTATAGAAGAGATAGAATGGTTAAATCCATTGAACAATTTTTTCAGAGAGGCTTTAAACGGATATAGCCTTGTTTTTTATGAGAAAAATGTTTAAAAGGCTAATACATTAATGTTTTTTGATGGAGATGAACAAAAACACTATAACACAGTTAAAAGAAGAATTATCCGCTATAAAAGAGAGATTATCTGCTATTGAACGAGAACAAAGATTTATTCAACATGATATTCTATCAGGTAATCCGAAAGAAAACATGCAAAGAAGGCTACTCAATAGTACTACTGAAAAACCGTATCATCAAAAAAAGGAAAAAATTAATGATGAAATTAAGATTGAAATTTAGAATCAAAATCTCCTTTATCAATTAGTTTTTGAATCTCTTTTGGTTTTTTTCCTTCAACTGTAACACCGATTGATACACAGGTTCCAATTATTTCTTTGGTTTTTTGTTTTAGTTCTTTTCCAAGAAGATTATCATGTTTCATTTTTGCAACTTTTATTGCTTGGTCAACTGTAAGATCACCTACTTTACGTGAGCCTGCCGCACCGGATCCTTTCTCAGCACCAATTTCATTTAAGATTAAAGACGCGGCAGGTGGTGTTCCTACTTCAATTTCAAAATTTTTGGTTTTTGGATCTACGATTACTTTGACAGGTACTTTCATACCATCAAATTCTTTGGTTTTATCATTTATTGTGTTTATAATCTGCATTATATTTACGCCGAGAGGACCTAATGCAGGGCCTAACGGTGGACCTGCAGATGCTTTTCCCCCTTCAACAAGTGCTTCAACTGTCTCTGCCATTTTGAATTACTCCTTTTTTTCTTTATTTTCATCTTCTTCTTTTCTTTTAATAACTCTAACTTGTTCACCACGAACCGTAATTGGAATTGGTACAACTGATTCAAATAATTCAACCGTGATTTCTTCCTTGTTATCATCTATATGAGTTACTTTTGCTGTTTCGCCACGGAAAGGACCTGCCACCATCTCTACAATATCTCCTTCAGAGATCTTTGCAACTGCAGATGCAGGGACAAGAAAATGCTCTATTTGAGCAATTGGTATATCTCCATCCAGCATGTTTCTTGCATATCCTACTGTTTTTATCATTTCTTTAATACTTTCCCGGTCAGTACTTTCCATAAATATATATCCTCTTAACTCAGGTGTGACAAGAATCGAAGGTATATCCAGTTTTGATTTTTCTGCACGGCTGTTTATAAGATCAGCCGCGTTTTGTTCTTTTCCTACCTGTGTTTTAATAGTTAAAATCTTAGTTTTTATCTCAATTTCTTCATTTTCATCAAAATTTGTATTTTGCATATAATTGCTCCTATACGCCTATCCCAAGTATTTCTGCAATCCATGGCGCAACTAGCTCTGCAACTAAAAATATGGCAAAACCTATTGCTCCAATTATAAGAATTCCTGCAAATGTTATTTTAGAGGTTTTCATAAATTCTTCGTTAGTAGGTTTCCGAGTCATCTTTAGAACTCTACCATATTTCCCCTTACCTATTCTGCCTCTTTTTGCTTCTATGCGTTCTTGGAGATCACGAGCTTTTTCTATGAGACTTCGGTTATCATCAATTTTTTTCTTTCGTTTGAATAATTTCACAGGTTTGCACCTCTAAACAATCTAAAGGGTCAAATAAATAGTTATATATAAAGAATTTGCTTATATTAACAAGTAAAGAATTATAGGATTTTTGATTTAGGCCTAAACCAAAAATATAGCTTACTTTATGCTACAAAATCAATTCCGTACTCTTTGTTTTCAAAGCTTTTCTGGGAAGGACCTAGTATTTGTTTTGATTTAACACCAGTTATTACTAACATAGCGCGAATGTTTCGCTTAAGATTTGGATCAACAGTTGTGCCCCATATTATTCGAGCATTTGGATCAACTCGGCTGTAAATTTCCTCAACAACACGCTCTGCCTCAGAAATTGTCATGTCTTCACCACCAGTAACATTTACAAGAGCGCCTGTTGCCTCTGAAATATCCACTTCTAAAAGAGGCGAGTTAAGTGCTTCTACGACAGCATTTACCGCTTTGTTTTCACCCTCTGATTCACCAAGACCTATCATTGCAACACCGCCACGCTTCATAACTGTTTTTAGATCTGCAAAGTCAAGGTTTACAAGACCTGGCATTGTAATCATTTCAGTGATTCCCTTTATTGAGCGCATTAATACTTCATCTGCTACTTTAAATGCGGCATTAAGTGAAAGATTTGGCACTATGTCAAGAAGTTTATCATTTGGTATAACAATAACTGTATCGCATATATCTCTTAGTCTTTTTAATCCAGCTTCCGCGTTTTCCATACGGATAAGTCCTTCAACACTAAACGGAAGTGTGACTACTCCTATTGTTAAAGCTCCTGCTTCTTTGGCTATTTGTGCAACCACTGGTGCTGATCCTGTACCTGTTCCACCCCCAAGTCCACAGGTTATAAAAACCATATCTGCACGACCGATTGAAGATCGTATATCTTGTTCGCTTTCTTTTGCTGCTTCTTCACCTATCTGAGGTAAAGAGCCTGCACCTAAACCACGAGTCAGATGTCTGCCTATTAAGACTTTTTTAGGTGATTCTGCAAGAAGAAGATGTTGGGCATCAGTATTGAGTGAGATAAGCTCAGCACCTGTTATTTGGCTTTCTATACATCTTGAAATAGTATTAGTTCCAGCACCGCCACATCCTACAACTTTTATTATGGTTGTAAGGCCAGATAAAACTTCTTCAAGTTCTCTATCTATAGTGCTTCTTACTAAAGATTGTTTTAGCTTATTTTTGCCTTCTTTATTGCTTTTATTTTTTGGTTTTGATTTACTTTTTTTATTTTTATTGTTAGATTTTTTCATTTTTTCATTATTTACAACTTCTTCAATAATCTTTTTCATATATACTCACCATGTGCCCTCACAACAATAAGCCCCAGTTATGTGTGAATTTTATATTTTTAACAATATTGTAAAGCAATTTTTACTATTAAATATTTGCTAAAAATCTACCAGATTTCTAGTGAGAAATCAATGCTTTTTACAGAATGAGTAAGATAACCCATTGATATCCTATCTGAAAATGCTACATAATCTATCGCATTATTCAGATTTATTCCTCCAGATACCTCTACCAATATTTTTTTGTTTATCTTTTTTATTTCCTCAGATATTTTTTTTGCATCTGATGCTTTAAAGTTATCAAGCATTATGACATCAACAGAAAGTTTTGCAGCAGCAATTGCATCTTTTCTATCTTTTACTTCTACCTCTATTGTTTCTCCAGAAGTTTTTTCTTTTACTTTTTTCACGGCTTCCTCAAGAGAACCTGCTATTTTTATATGGTTATCTTTTATCATCACTGCATCATAAAGCCCATATCTATGTGGATATCCTCCACCAATCATTACTGCTTGTTTTTCAAATTCTCTAAAACCCGGTGTTGTTTTTCTAGTAGCCGCAATTTGTATATCTGGATTTATTTTTCTGCATTTATCTAAAAGTTTTTTTGTCTCAGTTGCAATACCGCTCATTCTGGAAAGAATATTTAAAACAAGTCTTTCTGCTTTAAGTATCGATTTAGCTTTACCTGAAACTTCAGCTATTTTTGTTTTTTGTTTTACAAAATATCCATCTTTTACAAAAAAATTTGTTTTTACATCTAATTTTTCAAATACTTTCTGTATTTCTTTTATACCAGCTACTACACATTTTTCTTTAGCGATTATGTATCCTTTTGCTTCTTCGTTTGTAAACAAAGCATCTGAGGTAATATCTCCTTTACACCCAAGGTCCTCTTTTAGGTAGATATCTATTTCATCCATTACAGTATTTTTTATAAGCAGCTTTGTGTTTTAAGGTTTTGG
>CAZKUB010000188.1:0-1967 GCA_964555835.1 uncultured Thermoplasmatales archaeon | reverse complement strand
AGATGTAATTTTTGTTAAAAGAAGAATGACCACTGTGGCTATCATACTAAATATAAAGGCGCTTATTGTCACAATGTATGGATTATTAATAACCATAAAAGATGAAGAAACATTTGTCCCCACTTGTAAAAAAAGTATAGCAAATGATGCTCCAAAAGCTGCAGCACTAGAAAGCCCTAAGGTATATGGGGAGGCTAAAGGGTTTTTTAGAATACATTGCATTACCACTCCAGATATGGCAAGTCCAGCACCTGCAAATATCGCCCCTATTATTCTTACCATTCTGATATCCCATATGATCCTTCCCATTCCTGTTCTTTCAAATCCGAGAAGGTATGCAATTACTTCTTGAAATGAAATATCTAAAGCTCCAATATTTGCTGCGATAATGATAATGATGATTAACAATAAGATTGAAAAAATAAGAAAAAGCTTTTTGAACTTGACAAAACTTTTATAAGTACGAGTCGTTGGAGAATCTGCTGAATCATCATCTCCGTATAGATTTTTCAGCTTCTCTCGAAATTCTTTACTATTTTCGCAGCTCATATATTTTCTCAAACTCTCTTTTCAGTCTATTGTCTTTATTCTATATTGTGAGAAACGTGTTTTTTATAGAATAATACTATGACATTATAGTGAACAGAAAGGCATGGATAAAGGGTTTCCCTTAGTCTTCCCACCAATCCACGTTTGAAAGTCCTGGTTCATTCATTTTTTCAATAGTATCCGGGTAATCTAGATTTTTTTGAAAGAAAAGATGCCAAATCTCTTCTGCTTTTTCTTCGATATTGATATCGGCATATAGTTCAGGGTAGACAATTGATCCAACATAGTACATGTTTATAACTTGATTTTCCCAGTTGGTTCCATAATTTTTGTAAACAAGTGTAGTGTAAACTGACTGGTTGGTAAATGCTCTGAGATTTTCATCTAAAAGCTCTCTATTATCATAATAATCATCTCTGCAGCCATTTTCAGTGATGGAATCGATAAATATAAACTCGGGATTTTTATCAATTAGTGTTTCAATATCTGTATCATAGGGTTGTTTTCCCACACCAGCTGTGCTCGGAGGCATAACATTCTGTACACCTGTAAAAGTGAAGGGAAGGTAATTGCCGCTTGTTTTTAAAAGACCGCCACCGCCATAATAAAACATTCCTGCTACATATGCAGTTTTCTTTTCAGCAACATTTTCTGCGCGGCTAGAAAGATCTTGCATGATAGCATGTAGTTCATTGTTTAATTTTTCTGCTCTTTCTTCTTCGGAAAGAATCTTTCCAACGATAGTAATTTGATTAAAAAAATCCTCATCATCCATTTCTAGATCAGCGTTAACGGCGACCACAGGAACGCCTAAGGACTGTTGAAGACCATTAAGAATGCTAACGTCTGCTGTGGAACTAAAAACTATATCTGGGCTTTGTTCAATAATTGCTTCCACATTTGCCGAGATGTGGCTTCCAATAGATGGAAGTTCTCTTAGTTCGGGGAAAGCAATACGATAGGTAGAACTTTCAAAATAGCCTCCACCAAACATAGCAGTATCTGTTTTTTCCTGCATATCTACTGCTATTACCTTGTCAATAGAATCAAAATAGCTAATAATTCTTAATGCGCAAGCACCAAGAGCGATGATGCTGTTGATTTCTTCAGGGATTTGTATTTCTCTTCCTCTTATGTCAGTTATTGTGTCTCCAACTAAGTTATCGTTATCATCAATACAGCCTGAGAGAGCAGTTGTGATCAGAAGCATAAATATTAATATGCCGAATAGTTTTTTTTTCATACACCAACCTCGTGTTACTTTTTTTATTTTTGTGCTACATAAAGGAATCGATATAAAAAGATTTCGCAAAATACTTTTTATTAATTGATGCTGAGCCATATCCTGAACAAGTTATTTTTAATCCTGCTTTGTTGCATAGTTTTGTTAGACAAACTTTATATACATTTAAATATAA